>CAZFOF010000001.1:0-6590 GCA_964520265.1 uncultured Halobacteriales archaeon
TGATGAATATAAAAACCGAATTGGGAACTTGACCTTGCTCGAAAGCTCCCTGAATCGTGCCGTTGGTGACGATCCGTACGATTATAAACGACAACATTATTTGAATGATACTGAATTTAAAATGGCCATCGCTGTCGGGGAGCGGTATGAGGAATGGAATATTGAAACTATCAAAGATCGATCCAAAGAAATGGCAGAAATAACAGCCGAGATTTGGTCTATTGATAACGTTTAACCGTCGTCATCTGCTACTTTTCGTTCGATCTGCAGGTCTACTGAGCGGTTGGTTCAGCGTGAGATACGTGAAAGGAAACGAGACCCAGTGCTGAACTCATCCTCTATATGCAGCAGTCCGTTTCTGACGCAAATCAGATAGGTGGTGCCAGGCTCTGCAAGCTGGAGTGCGCATATGCAGCACGGTATGTTCTCTTTTGTGGGCCGACTCGAATCGGTCACTAGAGGGGATTCATCTATCGAACCCTTCGAACCCTTCGTAGACCAATAATCCCCCCAAGAGAACAGCGATACCCACTGCACTCACTAGATACCCACGCCCACGGCCAGACGAGATAGACCCCACTTGAGTGAGAAGGACTCCTCCCACTCCAATAGAGAGCAGACCAAACACACCCAATAGCAACGTTTCGAGTGTTGATTGGTTCATCGTCTCTCAATAGGTATCTGGCTGTGATAAATTCGCAGGCTCGCCCTGACAGTCGAGACGCTCGCGTTTTCTGTCGGCTAGGGCGTTTCGTCCGCTGTGTCGCTTTCGGACGACGAGAGTTCTTGCACCCGCGTCGAGAGGTTTGCGACTGCCTCTTCCTGTTTGTTCACCTGTGTAACAATCTCTTCAGTCGTCGAGAGAATCTCCTGGGCGTTATCGCGGGCATTCTCGATGGCCGCCGTGACCTGCTCGACGGTCGCAGCCTGTTCGTCGTTGGCATCGGCCACCTCGCGCATCCCCTCTACTGCATCCTCGACGGACTCGGAAATCGTGTGCAGCGCGTCCGTCGCGTCGCTGATTTCGTCCTGTACCGTCCGGACGGAGTTGTGGGAGCGCTCGACTTTCGTCACAGTTTCCTCGGTCTGCTCTTGAATCGTAGCGATTCGCTCGGAGATTTCCTCCGTGTGGGTTCGCGTCTCGGTTGCGAGGCTCTTGACCTCGTCTGCGACGACAGCAAAGCCGTCACCGGAACCGTCGGCGCGGGCCGCCTCGATGTTCGCGTTCAGTGCCAGCATATTCGTCTGCTCGGCCACATCCGAGATGACCGCTGCGACGTCACCGATTTCCTCCATGTAGCCGTCGAGTTCCTCGACGGTTGCGACCAGTTCCTCACTCAACTCGGCGATTTCGGTGGTGGCATCGTGGGCATCCTCGCCAGCCGCGACTCCCTCGTCCGCGGCAGTGAGCGCCTGCTCCGCGGAGTCGACTACCTCGCTGGAACTCGCTGCCACTTCCTCCATCGTCGCCGAGAAGTTCTCCATCTCGTTTGCGATGTCCGTAAGCGAATCGCGCTGCTCGGTGGCCTGGTTGTCGATTCTGTCGGTCGCTCGTTTGACAGCACTCGTCAACCCCTCAGTCGTCTCGTCGACCTCTTCGACGAGGGTCTGGAAGTTCTGTGCCATCAGGTTAATCTCCTCAGTCAGGTTCAGCAGTTCGTTTTCCACGATATCGTGGTCGTCTTCGTAGTGTGCCCGCGCCGAGAGATTTCCGTCACCGATCTGTTCGATTGTATCGGTGACTTCGCCGACCAGGGCAGCGAGTTCCTGCTGGTGGCGGATTTCATCGGTACGATCCTCGACGAGTTCGAGAACGCCTTTGAGCTGGTCACTCTCGCCGAATATCGGGATTGCGAGAAAGCGGATATGCGTCTCGGTGCCACCTTCGGTTTTCGTGACGCTGGTATCCTGGTAGACAATCTGGTCGGTGTACTCGTTGTCTTCGTCGACGCGCTCGATGTCCCACTCCACCTCGGCGTCGCGGGGGTTCTCGACGACCTTGTCGACCAGACTCCGGTGTCGGCGCCCGTCTGCGTAGGAGGCCGCTGCGATTGTCTCGCGGTTGTCTCTACCCAGGAACTCGCGGTGTGAGTCTTCGAGGTTCAACAGACGGGACAGACCGACGTTGTATTCGAGGACGGTGTGCTCGTCGTCGACGAGAAACGCCGGTCGTGGAATCGCCTCGAAGACCTCTTCCATGGTTATCGTCTCGGGATTCTCTTCGGACGGTGACGCCATACCGTCAGCGAACTCCTCGACGCCGACCTGCATATCGACCATCGCGTTGCGCATCGCGGCGAGCAACTCGTCCCTGGTTTGCTCTCGGTTCGCACCCGACGCCAGATTGGCGAACGCGTCGTCGACGAGTTCCTCGAACGCACTCATGTAGGTTGCAAGGTACGCAGAGGGCGAGATATCTGCTTCTGCGTGTTGTCGTGCCACGGCGGCCACGTCGGAGAGACGGTTCGCGTCGGCCGGATGTGTCGTAACAGTCGAGAGGTTCCGGGCGTGTTTTGCGGCGGTTTCGTCCCCGACCGAATCTGGATAGATGTCCTCGAAGTCGTTGACACGGAGCTCTAGCTCGGCCGCTCCATCCTCCGTCGACCCGTCGCTTTCGAGTCGGCGCGCTGTGTCGTCGTATTCGACGTTTTTGCGGGCACGTCGACGTCGTGTTTCGTCCGGAGCATCCCCTCCATCGCTCTGGTCGTCGTCACTGGGAGTCTGGGTTCGGCTGATCAAAAATGAGAGTGGCTCGTGCATGATAGAGTGTACCGTACTTGTGTCATTCTCACATAACCTACTCAAATTACTGTCGGTTCTTACGAATTTTGCAGTCTCCAAGCCTCACCGATTCATCCGCTGCAGGAACGCTCCGCTCGTGCTAGCCGATATCCGTCGCCGTTCGTCGTTCAGTGTCCCGCTCAAAAGGGGTGAAAGCGGTCGATAAATTCGGGGATTATACGTTGATTGGAATCCACCAGACTCGGCTCCGTCCGCCGACTTTCTTGCTTTTCATGTCCGTCTCCTCTTCGAGTTCGTGGAGTTTGTTGAGCGCGGTTCGCCGCGAACAGCCCAGTTTGTCGGCGATTTCACTCGCCGTCAGCGGTTCTGCGTAGTCCTCGCGGCCCTCGAAAATCTGCGTCACGTCTGACAGCGCAAACTCCGTGTCTCGTCCTTGGGTGCTCATATGCCGACAGATACCGTCCAGGTTCTTATTTGTTCCCACGAGAGCAGTTCTTGCACTCACCAGCGACCGGCGGTTCGCACGACGGATATTGTTCGCCAGTCTCCTCGCTGTGTCGTCATCTCCACGTCGAACACTGCAGCGAGGACGTGTGTCTCGTTGCGTCTGTTCTGTACGACGACTCCCTTCTCGGCGCTGCAGGAACCGAAGTCTCTGTTCGGGCCGTGTGGACAGTTGTTGCTTGCCCACCTGCTCGCGCGAGACTGGTTGTATGTGATGTGAAAGACGGTTCCCTCGGGTAGTCGCGATGTGTTCAAACTTCCAATCGTCGACCGCAATCTGTCTCGCACTGTCTGGATGGCGGCGCTCCTGTTCGACCAGGTGTACGCTGCGGGAATCGTCGTGCTTGCGTCGTCGACTGCACGGCTGAGTGTCACTTCTGTCTTTGAGAGTCTCTCCTCGTCGACGGTTGCTGCGTCACCGTCGGCGTGATAGCCCAACTGGAGATACGCGAGCGTCATCGGAACGAGTGCAAGTGCCAGCGCGACGGCGGCGAGCAAGACGAGTTGTCCCCGCCGACTCATACGTACCACACTCGCAGTGTCACGGGCCCGTTTCGAGTCGAAACGGTTGCGACGCCAGTTGCCACGTCGCTCGGCAGTCGGTGCCCGACTGACCCCTCTGTTGTCTCGACACGGAACAACACGTTCGGCGGGAGTATTCTCTCGATTCGTTCTTTCAGTTCGCCTTTTTCTCTCTCGAAGGATTCGGATGACGAAGTAAGCTCTGCGAGGCGTGTCTGGCCACTGTGGCGCGGCTGCTCCGTTGTGAGTATCGTGAGGGTGTCGTCCGCGTAGGCATCGAGCTGTGTTTGTGCTGCCGCCGGTGGTGCTGTCCCCAGTGCGAAGGTGACTGTCACGCCAAACAGCAGGAGTATTCCGAGCGCCGCCTCGACGGCCGTGAGCGATGCCTGTCCTCTATCCATCGACGCGCACCTCCAACCGCTGCTTTGTTGTCGTCGCTGGGTAGTACGTCACTTCGACGCTGTCGGCAGAGAGCCGTCCCGTCGCCTCGAAGCGAAGACGAGTCGTCCGATATGGGGAGAGTGCGACGGTGAAATTCCCGCGTAACCCTGAGTCGTTTGCGAGGACGACGCGGTCGTTTGCTCGCACCGTCTGGACAGTGGTGTTCGAGTGCGGTTCGATTCGGAGGCGGACGCGGTCTGTTCGGCGAGGCAGTGTGACACTGTGTTCACCAACGAAACGCGGCTGTAGCGTTCGGGCGGACGTATTCTCCACGACGACGAGTCGCGTAATCGTCGAGCCGTCTTCGACAGACCCCGTCGACGCGATTGTATTTCCGTCGAGAGAAATTTCTGCGTCCGTTGCTTCTGTAACTCCATAGACGGTCTGCAACCGTGTGCTGTCGAGTCCTTCGACGGCGCTCTCGTTCAGGACGTTCGCTCGCTCTGTCAGTGGTGCGTTTCGTGCGAGCAGTCGGTCGGAGAGGTCGACTGCCGCCTGGCGGTCGAGTGCGTCACGGTCTGCGTCGACCAGTGCGTGGTCGGCGACCGCGACTCCGAACACGAGCACACCGGTCAACAACAACAGCGCGAAGCCGAGCGCTGGCAGGGACGTCTGTGCTCTCACGTTGTGTCACTCCCGATTGTGAGCGTCCGATTTCCACTGGCACCGGTCACTTCGATTGCCAGCGGGTCACCGCTTTCCCAGGTGTCGTTCGTGACGGTGACCGACGGCGCTACCGCGAGGGCTGTCTGCGTGTCGAGTCCATCGTTTGGATGGTCGAGTCTGAGCGTCCGGTTGTGGAGTTCGAGTCGGTAACGTTCGCCGGCAATCGTCCGCGGGAGCGTTCGTGTGACGTGGACACTCGCGTTGCCCGCTGTCGTGGGAATTGCTCGCTCGATATCCGCGGCAGCAGTCGCCGTGACGCGCTCGCCGAGTTCGCTGCCACTTGCTGCGCGGTAGTCGGGGACGAGTCCACCCACGAGAAGCCCCGTGACACTTGCGATGTACACCACGACGATGCCGGCAGCGAGTAACTTACCGACGACCGGACTCACGGCGCGGTTATCCATTCGTCACCTCCAGTGAGAGATTGTGGACGACGAGATACCCCTTCCGGACGCCGGAGTAGTTTGCGACGACGCTTTCGACGCCATCACCGTCGAAATCGCGGGTGTCGACTGTCGCGTTGTGCGACCGAAAGTACCGGGCGAAGGGTTCGGGCGTTGCAGTCTCGATGGCGACGGCATATTGCCCGGAACCGAGCGTGCGACGCGTGTGGCTGACGTTCGTTTCGAGTGTGACCGTTGTCGGCCCGTTGCCAGCGCGGGTGCGGTGGTCGGCACCCAGACGTGGTGCACCGACTGCGACGACGGCCGTGTGCTCGGAGGCACTCACGAGTGGGTCGGTTCTCAGCCAGGCGTTGCCGCTGGTTCCCCGTACGACTGCACCACCGAGAAATGCGACGCGGCGGCCGTCGGATTCGAAAACCAGTGCGTCGATGGCCGTTGTCGCAACGACAGTTCCGTTTCGCTCGACGCGTAGTTCGCGCTCGACAGTCGAGAGACGACCACCGGAAAACTGGATGCGTCCGGCGTGGGGGCCGGTCGTCGACGCTGCATCGAGTGCACTGTCCATTCCATCGGCGACACGGGTCGCGTCGGTGCTTGCCGTCTGTCCGTCGATGATTGTACCGACGGCGACGGTCAGCCCACCGAGTGCGACCATCGAGATTCCCAGCAGTAGCGCCACGCCGACGACGTGGGACTGTCCACGAGTCATACGAGTCCCAGCCCCGTGAACACGACGTAGGTCAACACGACGAGGATACCCGAGTGCAACAGCGCTTCGTAGCGTCCCCGACTCGCTGTTCCGGCGAACCAGCCACAGGCGAGGACGGTCGCCTGCGTCACCAGATAGAACCGTGCGCGGTCACGCGCCGGGTCGACCGCGTTCGGGTCGAGTGCGAGTCCTGCGTCGGCCTTCGCGACGGTCGATAGCTGTGCGAACCCGTCCAGCACGGAGGCGTTGACTGCGACCACGATGCCGACGACGAGGAGTGCGGTCGTCCAGCCGACAGCGACGTAGACCAGCAGCCGCGAGCGGAGTGCTTTACGCTGGTGATAGAGCTGTCCGATTTCTGTCTCGAGCGTCTCGAAGACGTCTTCGGTGTCGCTCCCCGCTTCGAGTGCGCCGACGACAAGCCCGACGGTCTGTGAGGCCAGCGGTGTTCCGACTCTGTCGACGAAGCGGTCGAGTGCAGCAGCACGCACGTCGTCTGTCTCGTCGGCACCCGTCGTGAGTTCGAGATTGAACGCGAGGTCTTGGACGTCCTCTCGGAGCGCGCCGAGGTCGACTTCGCGAGCGACACGGCCAACTGCTTC
>CAZFOF010000001.1:6600-35018 GCA_964520265.1 uncultured Halobacteriales archaeon
AGATCCACCTCCTGCGCGACGCGATCGACCGCTTCGGGGAACGGGCGACCGAGGCTGACGTGCCCAGAGACAGCGTGGACGAAGTCACGTATCTCGCGGTCTTTCGCATCGTCTCGTGTGGCCCGTCTGACCGCCACTACACCGACTGGAATGCCGTATGCCGCATACCCGAGCAAGATGACGTTCACCTGGCTGTAACCGAGTTCCCAGAGGCCGACTGTGACGAGAACTGCGGGGAGTGCGAAGACGCGTGCGGCACTCGCGGGATTCTGTCTCGTCGTGGCGAGGAGGCTGGCGACCCCATCGGGTGGACGGTAGTTCGGCGTCGCGTGGTCGGTCGGACGAAGCGAGACGACGACGGTGGCAGCGGTGAGACCGACCACCAGAACGAACGCGACACAGGCATACACCAGCAGTGCACGCAGCGAGAACGTGCCAAGCGGCGTCGTGACGGCTTTCGAGAGACCGGGCGAGAGTACACTCGCGACGGTCAGGATCAGCACCGCAAGCGCCGGGAACACGAGCAAGACGACGAACAACTCTGCGACGAGTTCGAGGTAGCCGCTTGCGCGTTCACGGATACGCTCTTGCTGGTGTGAGAGCAGCCGCCCCTCCATTTTCAGATAACTCTCCAGTGAGTCGCCACCCTGCGCCGCGTGCTCGCGAAACTTCAGCAGAAAGGGTGCAAGCAGGTCACGCGAGGGCGTGTCGCGGGCGACCATCGAGAGTCCTTCTTCGATGCTTCCGGTCAGCGCCGCCTTGTTGAGTGCGGCCTGGAACGTCTCTGCGGTCGCCCCGTAGGCGTCCTGTTGTGCCACCCGCTGGAGCATCGCCCGCTGGTCGTCGGTTCCCGACGCGAGCACTCGCAGGTAGCGCACAGCACCAGGCAGTGTCCGCGCGATCCCCTCCCGCCGAGTCGCGGCGGCACGGCGGAGATAGACACCACCGGCGCGAATCACGACCCAGCGGGTCACCGCCCCGAGTACCATCGCCGCGGCCAGTGAGATGTACACACGCGGGATGTCGGGCAACGAGAGCCTGTTGACGACCGGGAGCCCCCCGGCGAGAAAGTCACGGAGTCCGGCTGCGACGCCCGCCGGTACCACCGTGATTGCGACGAACGAACACAGCGTGACGACCACGCCAAGTCCCCACGCCAGTCCGTAGACCCGCGCGAGATACACCTCGAAACTGGTCGACAGTCCTGCGGCGCGATACCGCCTCCTATCCTGGTTGTGGCTCGCACTGTCGGCGTGACGCGAAAACAGCGCGTACAGCCCTCTATCGAGTGCCCCCAGTGTCGGCAGCGCCTCGTCAGTCATCACCTGCCCCCTGCACACTACCCATTCCGGTCGTCCCCCGCTGTCGGTGGAGCCGTTCTACCGTCGCTGCCTCGTCCGTTTCGAGGTCTGCGAGAATATCGAACAGTGCGTCGAAGTCGTCCACGCCCTCGCGGACGAAATACTGGACGTAACGGTGCTTGCGACGGAACTCCTCCTCGACGGCTTCGACGGGGCGGTCGGTCAACGATGCAAGCCGCTCGAAGACACGGAGGTTACAGACACGCTCGTCGGTTTCGTCGTCGCTTGCCGTCCCCGTCAGGTCGCTGTGGTCGTAGGCGAAGCCGAACTCGCCGTTTGGCTCGCGCCAGGCGACGGTGTTCCAGTAGACGGTCGTCCCCTGCTTTCGGACGATGCCACAGCGGTCGTCTCTGTCGAGTTCGCGAAACGCTTGCTCGCTGAGCAACTCGACGACTTCTCCCACGTAGCGGTCGCTTCCGCTTCGCCGTGGGAACACGACCAGATCGAGTTCACGAAGCAGGTACGGCGGGACGTCCTGTTCGACGACGCGATTGACGAGCGTCTCCACGTCCTCGGCGTGTGTCGTTCCGATGAGGCCATGACCTGTATTCATACTGTCAGCAAACGTCTCGAAACTCTCGGCGGTGTTCACCTCGGCAATGACCTCGACATCCGGATTCAGATAATTGCACTCTGTCATGAGGTCTGCCATCGTCACGCGCTTGTGGTCGCTCTGGTGGTCGCGTGTCGTCAGTGAGACGCCGGTTTCGTGTGGCAGTCGAACCTCCCGTGACCCTTCGTCGATGCTGATTGGCCGGTCGCGAAACGGGATAAACGGCATATGCGCGTTCAGCAACGTGGTCTTTCCAACGCCCGTCGGCCCCGAAAAGAGTACGACACCGTGGTGTTCGTAGACCAGCCACAGCAATGCGACCAGTTCCGTCGGCAGACTGTCGCCTCGAACCAGATCGGTCGGCGTCAGCACGTCCTTGCTCTGTTTGCGAATCGAGATGTGTGGCCCACCCTCGCTGACCGTTGGGAGCGCAACGGCACACCGAATCGTCTCGTCGATACCGTCCGGACTGAGATTGACCTTCGCACTCGGCGTCGATGCATTGAGCTCGGTTCCGTCGGCGGCGGCCAGTTGGGTCACGACGTTGATGAACGGCTTCTCGGCGTCGAAGACGAGATTTGTCGGCACACGCTCCCCGTGGCCGGTCTCCGGACGGGGAATCACCTTGATGCGCTCGCCGACGCAGTTGGCTTCGATGTCTTCCAGCGTCGGGTCACGGATTGGCACCGTCAGCTTGCCGTAGCCGACGTAGTCACGGAGGACGTAGTAGACGAGGTCTGAGAGTCGGTCGTCGGCGTAGCGGCGGTCGACCGGCGGCACAGCCAGTCCGTACTCTGCGAGTGCTGCCCGAACACGGTTTGTCACCGCGTCGGCCCACGCGCGTGTGTTGCGCCCGCGGAGTCGCCGTGCCAGCAGTTCCTCGGCACGCTCGCGGACGAATCTGGTTCGGTCGTCGATGACGCCGTCGACGGCCGTCTCCCAGAGTCGCTCTTTGGCTTCGGCGACGAGCGCCTGGTCTCCCGGTAACAGGTCGGGTTCCTGAACCGCGTACTTGGTCGTGAACGCGTCGTTGCCGAGGAGGTTCTCCCGATAGAGGATGACCGGGATCTCGAATTCGTGGAAGGTGACCGTGTGGCGGTCGATACGCTCGCTGGCGAAGCGCTCGATGAACGCCGGGTCTTCTGGCAGGGTCGTCTTCGCGGGTGCGTAGTCGCTGGTGTGGACGATGATGCCATCGTCGGTCGTATCGGCCACGTCGATTGCGTCGTCGAGTGCAAACGGCGTCAACTCGTCCAGACAGGCCAACCGAGCGAGTGCGTGGTAGTCGATGCGACGGCGGGCAGCGGTCGAACACGACGTGAGGCGGTCGATAACTCGTTCGTGTTTCGGGCTGAACCCCTCACGCATCCGCTCGATTGCACCCTCGCGCGTGCGCGGTCGTTCCAGATGTGCGTCCCCGAAGTGTGACTCGATGCGGTCGAGTGCCTGTCGGTCGCTGGCGGTGAGTGGCGGCTCCCGAATTTCGTAGGAAAACTCTGGCCCGTCGTCGGTGATTGTGACGACGACAGATGGATGCACCTCGTACTGTGCACAGACGTCCGGCGCGTACCACGCTTCGGGGTCGTCAGGCGGCAGCGGCGGCGGTACAGTTCCCGTGGTGGTCGATTCCCCCGAACCGGAATCGGCGAGTTCCAGCGTGGCGTCGGCCATAGCCGGGGCTGGTTCGCCCCTCCTTCTTAAAATTGAGTGAAACATTCACTCTATGGGAAGAAATCACACACTCTGACCGAGCACACGGCTCCGGTTGGATTGTTCCCTTCTCACCAATCGAGCAGTTCGCACATCTGCTGGTAGTTGCGACGGATCGTCACCGTGTTGACGTTGGTCGCAGCGCTGAGTTCGCGTTGTGTCACGTCTTCGTCGACATCACCGGTGACCATCGCGGCGTAGAGCGCGGCAGCGGCAAGACCCTCGGGGTTCCGGCCGCTGTGGTAGTCGGCGGATTTCGTCTCCGAGAGAATATCCAGTGCCAGCTGTTCGGTCTCCGAGGAGAGACCGGTTTCGTCGACGAGACGGCCGACGTACAGTTCTGGTTCCGCCGGCGGGATGCCCTGGTGGAGAATGTCGCTGACGAACCGTGCTGTTCGGTACAGTTCTGTGGCGGAGACGTTGGCGGCTTCGGCGGCCTCCTCGATGTTTCGGGCGACACCGTGCTGTCGGATGGCGATGTACACCACCGCAATCGGAATCGCCTCCGTCGGATGGCCTCTGGTGTCTTCCTGTTCGACCTGCTTGTAGAGCTCGACGGCGTCTTCGAGCACCTCTTCGGAGACATCCAGTCGCTCCGACAGACGCGTCTTCTGTGTCGGGTTTGTGGTACTCTCTGTGCCATTCTCCGACTCGCTCCGTTCGTGTGTATCCTCGGCAGTCATTGTGGAAAGAGCCGGCCGCGCCTCTCGCGGAGCTTCGACTCAGTTTTCCATACTTTCAGGCCGGGGCCGCTTAATTGTTCCGATTGCCAACATTATTTTTGATGACTGATTCGCAGCCTGCGAATTTGTTACGCAGCGAGCGAAAGCCTGGAAAGTTCAGCCGCGAAGAAAATATATACTTCTTATCATTACAGACACATTCCAGGTTAGCCCAACGTTGATACCTTTTGATTCCTTATCGTATGCAATTGAGCGTGTCTCTCCCGCGGTGGGACGGACAGGACACTCACGGATGTTGGTCGCAACGACACTCATGCTGCTGGGGTTGTTGGCCGGTATCATCGGCGCACAACTCGGCGGCTACAGACTCGGCGGTGTCATCGTCGTCCCGTTAGTTACGGTCTATTTTCTGCGTAGTTTCGCAACCTTTCCCGTGTTCGTCCTCAGCGTCATCGCGGCGTACGTCTCGCTGACACTCATCACACGTCGACTCCTCCTCTACGGGCGGACGTTGTTTATCATCTCTGTCATTATCGGTGCAGTCGTTCCCGTGCTCGTCTTCGAACTGCTGGTCGACCTGGTGGGTCTCCAGTCGGGACTGTCACAGGTCGAGTTCGTCGGGAGCGTCTTGCCTGGTATCGCGGCGTACAACTACCACCGTATCGACGACGACCGCCGCGTGATGGATATGGTGTGGAGTCTGGCCGTCGTGTTGTTCCTGACAGTCGTCGGCCTCGGCACTGTCATCTTCGTCGGACTGACGCCGCTTGCGACGGTCACGCCGCCGGTGTTGCTGGGGTCGGAGTCGGACATCGCCGTAGCGTTTGGGCTGGCAGTCGACAGACCGACGCTTCCCATCGTTGCGTCGGATGCGCTGGCCGTCTCGCTCATCACCGTGGGAACGATACTCTCAGAGGGGCTTCGGTCGCGTTACGGTCTGAGACTTGCCGGTGTCATCGTCGTCCCGCTGGTCGTGCTTGCTGCGTTCCGGAATCAGTGGATGCTCGCGCTCTGGGTGGTCACTGCGGCGACGGCGTATGTCAGTCTCCGTCTGTTGCACTGGTGGACGCTGCTGTACGGCCGTGTGTTGCTGGCGTTTGCGTTCATCGTGGGATTGCTGGTCGCCATCTCGGCGACGACTGTCGTCCCGGTGCGCCACGGTCTGCTCCCGTTTTTCATCGGGCTCCTCGGCGGTGTGACTGCCTACAACGTCCACCTCGTCTCGCCGGCCGAACGCCGAGCAACGGCACTCGTCACCGTCGGTGCCGTCGTCGCGATGACGGGGCTCGCACGGCTGTTTATCGCACCGTCGGAGATGGGACTGCTCACTACCGTGACGCCCTGGCATCTGCTGCTCGGCGGCGTGTTGTTGATTCCTGCCGCCTACGAGTTGTACCATCTCGAACGGATTCGGCCTCGTGAGGATATCGAGAGTCTCGACTCTCTCACGACCACCGGGTCACCAGGGGGTGACTGACAGTGGAATGGCCGCTGAGCGGGAACCGACTTGCCCTCCGTGCAACAGTCGCACAACTGCTCGACGGTGCCGCGAGTGCGATGGGTTCCGGGCCGACACATCGTCACCGTCTCGGGGAGATGGATACCCGCATCGTCGTCTCGGGCGTGCGCGGGAAGTCGACGGTGACCACGTGGCTCCACGACGTCCTCCACCGCCGCGGCTACGACACGTACGCGAAACTCACAGGCGAGGAGCCGATATCGATGTACAACGGCGAGCGCCACGAAATCGAGCGGACAGAGCAGGTTCGCCTCTACGAGAACGAACGGGAACTCCAGCGATTTGGCAACATTGACGCCGCTGTCTTCGAGAACCAGGGCCTCCGCCAGTACACCACGCGTCTGGTCAACGAGTCCTACGTCGAACCCGACGTCATCTTCCTCACGAACGTGCGCGCAGACCACCTCGACAGCCTGGGTCGCGACCGCATCCAGGTCGCCCGGGCGCTTGCGCGGGCAGTCCCGTCGGGAACGGTCGTCGTCAACGGAGAGCAGAACTCGGAACTCCGGTCGTATCTGACGGCAGAACTCCAGCGGCGAGATGCTGTCATTCGACACGTCGACATCCCATCGGACGTATCGATGATTCCCGGCGCAGAACTCGTCTACGGCCTGAACGAGGTGCTCGATGCCGTCGACGAGGAACCGATACTCCCCGACGAACTCTCACGGAAACTCGCGGCCATGTGCCCACGCTGGCGTGTTCTCCCCGAGGGACGCGTCTACAACGCCGCAAGCGTCAACGACGTTCAGAGCACCGAACTCGTGCGTCGGGCGCTCCTCGATGGGAACCACGAGCCAATCGAACCGCTGGTCTCTCTCCGGAGTGACCGCCGCGGCCGGACGGCGTCGTTCCTTCGGTATCTCAGTCGACTCGCCGAGGACGGTCTCATCGTCGGTGCTCACGTCCTCGGCGGTGGCAGCGACGCCTTTGCGTTCACTGCCGACTTTCCGGTTCGTGTCCACGACCCGGACACAGAGACGCCGTCGTCAGTGCTCGATGACTGCCTGGCGACGAACCGACCCCTGATTGTCATGGGGAATCGAGTCAGCGAGTTCATGGAGGAACTCGAATCCTGTCTCGCCCAGCGAACCGTCGAAGTTGCCTCCTCGTCGCTGGCTGACGACACGCAACTCCTTCGGGAACAGTGACCGTCGCCTGCCAAGGCTTGCCCGACCGCCATCGTTTATTGACGTTCCCTTCGTGGCTGTGGTATGGACGACAGCGGCACCGTTCGCCTCGGCGTCGATGTCGGTGGTACCTTCACTGACGTGGTACTGCTGGCCGACGGCGAAATCACGACGGCGAAAGTGCCCACGACTGAAGACGACCAGAGCGAGGGCGTCCTCGCTGGTATCACGGAGGCCTGTGAGGCGGCTGGCGTCGAACCCGAGGCTGTCGAACAGTTCCGGCACGCGACGACCGTCTCGACCAACGCGCTGCTCGAGGGAACCGGTGCGCAGACTGCACTGGTGACGACAGCCGGTTTCGCGGACGTTCTCACCATCGGTCGGCAGAACCGACCCGCGCTGTACGACCTCAGTGCGTCCCGCCCCGACCCGCTCGTTCCATCCGCCCGGCGGTACGAACTCGACGAGCGGGCGACTCCCGAGGGCATCGAACGGCCTGTCGACGAGGACGAACTGGCAGCACTCGCGGAGGAGCTCTTGGACAGTGCGATAGACAGTGTGGCCGTCTCGTGTTTGCACGCCTACGCGCATCCGGCCAACGAACGAACGGTTGTCGAGTTCCTTCGTAGGCACCTTGATGCGACGGTCGTCGCGTCACACGAAACTGTCGCAACCTTCCGCGAGTACGAACGCACTGCGACGACGGTTGCCGACGCCTACGTCACGCCGGTCATCGACGCGTATCTCGGCCGTCTGGTGCGGGCAGCGACTGACCGCGGACTGCCATCGCTCCGTGTGATGCAGTCAAACGGTGGCATTGCCGACGCCGACACCGTCCGCGACCACGGCGTCACCACCGCACTCTCCGGGCCAGCGGCTGGCGTCGTCGGTGCCAGTCTCTTCGAATCTGATGCACACGAAGGCAGTATCACCTTCGACATGGGTGGTACATCGAGTGACGTGGGACTCGTCCGTGACGGTGATGTTCGCGAGCGAACCGATGCCGATATCGCGGGCCATCCGGTGCGCGTCCCGATGGTCGACATCGAGACTGTCGGTGCCGGCGGTGGCTCGATTGCACACGTCGACGCTGGAGGTGCGCTTCGCGTCGGCCCCGACTCCGCAGGTGCACGGCCGGGGCCGGCCTGCTATGGACTGGGAGGCACAGCGCCAACAGTGACCGACGCCGACCTCGTGCTGGGCTATCTCGGCAGCGAGACAGAACTGGGCGACGGACTGGCACTCGACGCAGACCGGGCGCGGGCGGTCATGGACGACCTCGCAGCGGCGGCAGACCTCGCTGGCCCTGTCGAGGCGGCCCGTGGTGTCTACCGCGTTGCGAACGCACGGATGGCCCGAGCGATTCGGTCGGTCACCGTCGAACGGGGGCACGACCCGCGGGCGTTCGGTCTCGTCGCCTTCGGTGGGGCTGGCCCGATGCACGCCGCTCCGCTGGCCGCACGCCTTGGCATCGAACACGTCCGCGTTCCCCGAGCCAACGGCGTCCTCTCGGCGCTGGGGCTGCTCGCCGCCGACGAGCATCACGATTCGCTTCGAACCGTTCAGCTACCGCTCTCGTCGGCGTCTCCCGACGATATCGAGGCACACTACACAGCCCTCACCGATGCGGTGCGCGCCGAGGCCAGCGACCCAGCCAACGCACGCGTCGACCGAAAGGCAGACCTCCGGTACGCCGGCCAGAGCCACGAACTCACCGTCTCGGTGCCCGACCCATTCGACCCCGAGACGGTCGCCGACCGCTTCGAGCGCGCCCACGAGCGAGCCCGCGACTACCATCTTCCCGGGGAGTCGATTCAACTCGTTACACTCCGCGCGACGGCGACGATTCCCGGCCGCAGTCCAGAAATTTCTCACGAGGGTAGCGGCGATGCACGAGTCGGTACCCGCGAGGCGACGTTCGACGGCGAGTACCAGGAGACACCGGTGTACGACCGCGAACGCGTGCCAGCGGGAGAGACACTGACCGGCCCGACGCTGCTTTCGGGTGACGAGAGTACCGTCGTCGTGCCGCCGGCGTGGCGGGCGACCGTCGACGACAGGGGAACGCTTCGTATGGAGGCACGATGAGTGGGGAACTCGATGCAGTCGAACTGGAGATACTGCGTACCCAACTGGAGAGTGTCGCAGAGGAGATGGGCGACGTACTCGTCAGCGGCGCGTTCTCGCCGAACATCACCGAGCGGCGGGACTGTTCGACTGCTATCTTCGACGCCGCTGGACGGATGGTCGCACAGGCCGAACACATCCCTGTCCACCTGGGTGCGATGCCCGAAGCAGTCGAGGCGGTGCGTGCCAAGGCACCCGCTCCCGGTGACATCTGGGTGCTCAACGACCCCTTCCAGGGCGGGACGCACCTCCCCGACGTGACGCTCGTCTCTCCGATTTCTCACGACGGCAAGATTATTGGATTCGCCGTCTCGCGTGCCCACCACGCCGACGTTGGCGGGATGACTCCTGGGAGTATGCCGGCGGGTGCACGTGAGATACAACAGGAGGGATTGCGACTCCCGCCGATACGACTGGCACGCGACGGTGACATCGACACCGACCTCGAAGACCTGCTGCTGGCGAACGTTCGCAATCCCGACGAGCGCCGCGCAGACCTGCGGGCACAGGTCGCTGCAAACGAACGTGGGGCCGACCGCGTGGGCGAACTGCTGGCCGACCACGGCGACCGTCTGCTCGATGCCTTCGATGCGGTCATCGACTACTCCCGAACGCGCCTCGAAGCCGAGATTCGGGAACTCCCGGATGGTGAGTACACGGCGACGGACGTGATGGAAGGTGATGGCGTGACCGACGAGGACATCCCACTCAACGTGACGGTGACAGTCGAGGGGGACAGCCTCGCGGTCGATTTCTCCGAGACGGCGAGCCAGGTTGCGGGCAACATCAACGCACCGCTTGCCGTCGTCAAAAGCGCGGTCTACTTCGTCGTCCGCTGTGTGACAGACCCGGATATCCCGCCGAATCACGGCTGCTACGAGCCAGTCGAGGTATCCGCACCGGCGGGGAGCCTGCTCAACCCCGACCCGCCAGCGGCAGTCGTCGGCGGCAACGTCGAGACCAGCCAGCGCGTCACGGATGTCGTCTTCGCTGCCCTTGCCGAGGCTGCCCCCGAACGCGTCCCCGCACAGGGACAGGGGACGATGAACAATCTCGTCGTCGGTGGCCCGGAGTTCGCCTACTACGAGACCATCGGCGGCGGGGCAGGCGCAACGCCGACGGCCGATGGACTCTCCGGCGTGCAGGTCGGGATGACGAACACGCTGAACACCCCAGTCGAGGCACTGGAACTCAGGTATCCCCTTTCCGTTGAGCAGTACACGCTCAGAGATGACAGCGGCGGCGCGGGCAGACACTGGGGTGGCGACGGCATCGTCCGTGCAGTGACCGTCGAGACGGACGCCACCGTGTCGTTGCTCACAGAGCGTCGCCGCCACAACCCGGGTGGCATCGCCGGTGGCGCGGACGGTGCGACCGGGCGCAACCGCATCGACGGCGAGACTGTCCCCGCGAAGGTGACACGCTCGGTCGCTGCGGGGACGACCATCACCGTCGAGACGCCCGGCGGTGGCGGCCACGGCGACCCCGCAGAACGGACGGAGACCGACGAGGAGGACGCCTGATACTGAACCGAGACACCAACGCTACTCGGGAATACCTTCGACCAAGCGTATGCACCACTGTTCGTCTGGACAACAGTCCACCAGCGGAAACTCTTTTGCGTCGTAATGGCAGATGTAGATTCAGATGGCCTGTCGGGTTCACTCACGGGTGGGAGGGGATTCTCTATAACCTCCGATACACCGCTGGGTCGGCGTGACCTCTTCCGAGCAGTCGCAACCGCGATGCTGGCAGGCATGGGAATCGGGAGTCAGAGACAGGGCGCTCAGCGGTCAGATACTCTCACGGCGAACGCGCTCGCTCAGACGACGTCCGGCGCGGTCGTCTGGCAAGAGGGAGACACGACCGTCGCTCAAAGCGGCCGGGGAGAGATTGCCCGGGGCGAGGCGACGACTGTCCTCCAGGAAGCGCTCGACACGGCCGGTGACCAGGGAGTGCTCGTCACGGCAGGTGACTACGTCCTCGACCCTGGGCTGGTGCTCCCGGACGACGCATCACTCGCTGGCATCGGCGCCGCAAGCCGACTCGTTCTGGCGGAGGAGACCGAGGGCCAGATCAACGTCGCACTCGACGCTCGCGACAGCGAACGGGTCACCGTTCGCAATCTCCGACTCAGCGGGAACGACACCGAGCAACCGGAGTCGAGTGTCACCTACGGGCTGTCACTCGAAGGGGCGGACAGCCAGGTCTCGAACTGCCTGGTCGAGGACTGGCCCGGCATCGGCATCCACGCCAAGGGGACAGACGGGGTGAGGGTATGGGGCAATACCGTTTCTGGCTGTCGTGAGGACGGTATCGCACTCGAAGGATGCGCTGACTCGTTCGTTCTCGGCAACGTCACCCGGAAGAACCGATACAACGGCATCGTCCTCAAGAACGGGACGGTCTCGACGCTCGTCGCGGCAAACCTGATTGCAGACACCGACGAGGTCGGCGTTTTGCTTCTCAACGGCTGCCGAACCAACAGCGTGTCCCACAACCACATCGACACGACTGGATTTCACGGCATCGCGGTCGAAACCGACTCCGGGTTCGAGGACTGTACGGACAACCAGATTCTCGGCAACGACATCTCGAATACGAACTACAAGGGAGTCTACCTCCGACAGAGTGACCTCAACCGGATACAGTCGAACGACATCACGCAAACGGGCGAAAGCGGTATCGTCGTCTCCAGGAGTCGCTGCTGTCAGATAACTGCCAACCGAATCCAGCCTGGGTCTGGCTCCGACAGTAAGCCACCTCGTGCAATCGTCGTCGACGATGAGGGACGGACAGAGCCGATTCAGGTGGTCGGCAACCAGATTGTCGCATCGGGTGAGAGTTCCGACTCCTCGATGATTGCTGTGACACCGTCCGAGGAGTGTACGGTCGAAGCGAATCAGGTCGTTCAGACGACCGCGGATGGCTTTGCGGTGGTCTCGGACGAGTCCGGCGGGCCGGAGTAAGCCCCGCTCACAGGAGCCCAAGCATCGAGAGGGCTCCGTATCCGACACCCCCAAAGAGGAGACACGCAGGCAACAGTGCCGCGATTCTGACCCCTCTCCCTCGCAAACTGTCCTGATTGTAGAGTGGTAAAAATGGAGCGAGCAGCCACGTGCTGCCGGCTGTTCCGACGAGGAGTCCGGCCCTGGTCGCAATCAGAACCGTCAGGAACCCCATCGCAATCGTTCCAGCGTAGGCACGCAACGAGATGCGTGTAGACCCTCCTTTTGGTGTCGTCAGAAAGGTTACGTCTTTGAATGGGCTGAGAATCTTGATTCCGTAAGAGACGGCCGTGACGGCGACGCTACAGTAGACCGTGGTCGACACCGCGATGAAATGCAGGAGTTTCTTCGGGTGTTTCCGGAGGCCGATGACATAACAATACAGCGGCGAGAGAATCGTCCCGACGGTCACGATGCCGAGGACAACCGGAATTGGAACCGACGACGGAATCACGTTCCCAGACGCGAACTGGAGGCCACCGACCGCGAGGATGTACGCGACGAAGACGGCAGTCAACGGGAGTTGCAGCGTCGGTACGAGCACGTCCAGTCGCTCGACCAGCGGCACGTTGCTGTCGAGAACGAATCCCGGGAGTTTCTTCCGGATGTACTCGATGCTTCCACCGGTCCACTTCTTGTGTCGGCGACGGAAGGCACTGAAATCGGGCGGAAAGTCCTCGAGACAGTCGACCTCCCGTGCGAAGACGCCCTTGTATCCCTGTCTGCGTGCACCCGTCGCAAACCCGAGGTCTTCGCTGACGATTTCGGGAAAGCCACCGATTTCTTCCCAGACGTCCCGGCGGATGATGGCTCCGTGGCCCAACAACATCACGAAACCGTAGGCGTTGCGCGGGGGCTGGTAGATGTCCCAGTGGATATCGACCCCGACGCCGAGGTGTCTCCCGAACCGCGTTGCTGTCTCCTGATTGTAGTCGTGATTCCCCTGGACGAATCCGATATCGTCACCAGCGAAGTACGTAATCGTCGTTTCTATGAACTCCTCTGGCAGTACTTCATCGGCATCCATGAGGACGAAAAACGGCTCGTCGATAGCAGTTTCCAGGGCGTGGTTGATTCCGCCGGCTTTGAACCCAGCACGTCCCTCACGTCGAACGACAGTCACGCCAGGGTCATCCGCAGCGTAGTCGTCTATCTCGCTGATGACTGCCTCGTCAGTCGAGTCGTCGACGATGTAGGTATGTGTATTCTCGTGCGATTGCTGTCGTGAGCGGTCTATGTGCCCGCGCATGAAATCGTTGTACGTTGGATAGACGATTGCTACCTCCCTGTTTTGCATGACACCGTAGGGAATCCGCTTGGGATCTGTCTCCGTGAGATATCCGATTGCCGTGACGACGATGTTGTAGACGCCGAACAGCCAGAAGACCGGGAGCGACAACACGATTACCGCGGTCAGTGCCAGCGTGACTGGCGTCCCGGCGCTTGCCAGAAGGGTCAGCATAAACGGGAGACTCAAGACGATTGTCAGTGCCCAGATACCGACAATACTCGCCCACATGGTGGCTGACTTTTCGAGCGTGGGCCGCTGTTTTGGAATTGGTGGGTATTCCGCCTCACGACTGGACACAGCGGGTCTGTCAAAGACTCTCTCTTTTTCAGACATCGTCTTCCCACGAACAGCACACAGCTGGTGGTCTACAGCGACTGTCTGACACATCAAAGCGACACGCTGTCACGAGCCGTCGGTACTGACCGTCCACGGAATATATGCTATGCTGACAATTGACAATGTCGAGCTGCTGAAACGGGACTCTCCGTTGGGTGGGACTGCCATCGATCATTCTTTGCTGGGGGTGTGGTGGGTGGGAGCTGCTTGTGCGTTTCCGGGCCGCTGAGGGTGTTGAGGGCCGATTTGTTCTCAGCCTTCGTCTTGGTCGGGGTGTCCGGGGGGATGACTGGGGCATCCCCGTGAGCGATTACGACGGGTGCAAACGCGATACCGATCTCGAACTGGTTAGAGATTCGTCATATCGTGTTGCGAAATCATATACGACGTATAAATCAATAAACACAGTGAATTGTCCCGTTCAGTTCCGAATCGTTCTGGTTAGTTCCGAATAGTTGCAGCCTATTTCGAATAGTTGTGGACATTTTCGTGCAGTTGGCTCATTTCCCACCTCAGGTGACCGTTTCAACCGGTCGTTAAAGATCCCCTTCTCTGTCAGAAATCGCACCGGCTGAGACAGACTGCTGTCACTGTGTGCCGGGAGACTGGCCGCTGTCGTGCGGTTTGTCGGGTACTGGAAGCAGTGTGCGTGTACCGCAAGCGGTCACTTTCCGTCGCGTCTATCGCGCCGGGCAACCTGCTCTGCGGTGTCTCTCTCCATCGACTCACGTTTGTCGTGTTCACTCCGGACGAGCACGTACAGGAGGAATGGCCCTCCGAGGCCGACGAGCACGACGAACAGGAGGACGAACGACTCGCTCATCACCCGAGGAAGATATCCACGATATCGCTCGTGCCACTCGTGGTATCCCGGTACAGTTCCGAGTAGCCACAGTTCAGGCACGAGACGACTTTGAACGAGTTCGTCTGGATGTCGAACATCTTGGAGAGACCACCGCCGGTCGTCGAAATCTCACCGACGTCTGTTTCCGTGTGCCCACACTTCGGACAGCCGCTGTCTGTATCGGGAACCATACGCTCGTTTGGGAGGATATCCTGTTAAATTTTCAGGTGAGTCCAGTCGCTGTTTGAGCTAGGCGACGCTTCCTCTTGTCGTCCACCGCGTCGTCTCCACAGCAACAGAGCGTTCGAATCGCAATCCCAATCTGGCGATTTCCACCGTCCTGACGACGCCGAAGCCGCTCCCATCACGGAAATCGAAACGGATAACAGTACCCGGAAAGTACGCACGAGTGAGCCGAGGTAGCCTAGCCTGGCCAAGGCGGTTGCTTCGAGAGCAACTGTCCTCACGGACTCAGGAGTTCAAATCTCCTCCTCGGCGTTTTCTCTACAGTTCGAAAGAAAAGCGACGCATCCCTTCAAATCTAGATGGCTCATACTCCCGGCTACACGTACGTGAACAGATTTGGCACAACGGGGTGCCAACATCGTTCACGAAGTGATAGCCAACAGTATCAGTCATCGAGTCGGTGTCACAGCCCCGGTATCCTCACAGCCAGTCGTTTGTCAGTTCGTCCGAGTGCGCTTCGAGCAATCGGAGTAGCGGCGCGATCTCCTCCCAGTTTGGACCCTGTGCAATATCCCCGGTGTCCTGGTTCCAGGTGATGTACCCCATCTCTTCGAGTTTTGGGAGGTGGTTGTGCACCAACTCCGTCTCGATGAGTTCTGTCTCCGTCTTCTTCCCTTTCACTGTCCCGAGCGCGCGCTCTGCATTCTGTGGATCCGTATCGTCCTGTGGGTTGTGTGCAAGCAACGCCACCAGCAATCGCCGGCGATACTTGTGCCCCAATGCAGCTATCACACGGTCGAATTTGTTTCTGGGATGCATATAACACTGCTGAGACGATGGTGAACCTTCCCGGTGTGGGATGATATACAATGTCAATTATAAATCCGTCTCGTCTCCCCCCCGCCCTCAGTCGTGTTTCTCTTCGAGGGCTGCGATGAGCGTGTTTTCGACAAGCGTAATGATAGCGCGGCGCAACCGCTCGGTGACAGCCTGGTCTGAAATGTCGAATTCGTCTGCGAGGTCTTGTGTCGATGTCCTGCGTGGGATCGAGTAGTATCCGTCTTCCACCGCCTGTATCAGCGTGTCTCGCTGGGTGTTCGTGAGTCCGTACCACGGCCCTGTATTGGGCTTTGTCGGATTGTATATGCGTCCCACTTCCAGAGGGATGTGTGCGTTCGAGCAGAACTCCTGGAAGTCACTGAGGTGTTCGTGAGCCGGAAACCGAAGTTCGAACTCCCAGGCGTCGGCCGTTCCAGTCGCAGTCAGCAGTTGTGCATCGGATTCCACCAACCCCTGAAAGAACAGATCACGCGACACCTCCCAGTCCAGTCCGTAGAGTTTCTCGTCATCCTGTTCGCTTACGACTCGAAGATTATCGACTGAGGGATGTTCGCTGACTTTCTTCTCAAAAGAGTCCCGTGCTCCATCGTGAATAGTAAAGAAGGGGACGGCTTTCCCCCCGAGGGGAACCATATTCTCGAGGACGATGCTCGATTCCCCCTCTACTCCGAGGATGCGCCCCAGTTCGAATGCAGAAGCCGGAAGCCGTATATGGGCGATGACGCTCATTTCCGTTCGTGTAAACTACGTGGCCGAAGCAGGTAAATATGGCTGGCTTGGTGTACCAACTTAGCTAGTGAGGCTTGGTCTGCCATGCTGAGCGCCAGCCCTATGCCTCTGGCAGATGTAGAGATAGGTAGACCGAACGCCCTTCGCGGAGAACAGACCCAGTCGTCGTGTGCTGGTCTGGGGGAACACCTCCCTTCGGGTCGAGGCATATCGGCCTCAACCATCCATGAGACGCAATCAGTTGGAAGACGTTGACCTCAGCTCTGCTGAGAACTTCGAGAACATACTTGCAGAAACCATCGCGAGAGCGACAGCTCAGGGTGTCGATGTGCGCGGCGCGTGGGAGTTTTCCACCCGCGGCTCGACGCCCAATTGGGAAGTGAACGTCGTCGAGTTGGCCAAGGAATTCGGTGACTGACAGCCCACTCGACAGTTCCAACGGACGGGCGATTCACCACGGTGTACTTGACGCGAGCGCGAAGATGAGCGTCGAAAGCGAGAGCACCGCCAACACGAAGACACCGGCGAGTGCCGCACCCATCGAAATCATGACGTTGGCGTGACTCGCGAGCGTCTCGGTGCGGTCGTTGCCGAAGACGACGAATTCGGCCTGTTCGCTTTCCATGCCCGCCTCGACGGGTTCGAGGTCAGCAAGCGCACGGTCGACCAGCGACTCGACCAGTGCGATGAAGTCGTCTTCCGGAAGGTTCTGTCCGACCTGGTTTTCGGCTTCGACCGTGTTGACGATGTGCGTGTCGCTGGTCATCACTTCCAGTAAGTCGACCGTATCGACCGTGGCGACGAGTCGCTCGCGCAGTCCCGGTTCCATGTTGTTGCCGTCGACGAGCACGTAGGCAGTGGTGTGACCATCGGCCTCGAAGACGGCGACGCGGATACCGAGCGGGCCGATACCCTCCTGTGGTTCCCACGGCGTCTCCTCGTGAGCGACACCCATACGGAGCGGATGCTGAGACATGGATTCGAGTCGCTTGCCGAGTCTACTCGCGCCGTGGAGCATATCGAACGACCGCTCGCCACCGGGGACGACGTGGCCAAGGTCGTCACCTTCGAGTCCGTTGTTGCAGTTGTGAGCGTCCACCAGCAAGACTTCCTCGACCTTGCTGGAGCGCGTCTCCGAGGCGGCCGAGAGGCCGACTGCGTACTCCACGTCGTCGGCAAACTGCGGCGAGAAGGTGTTGACGACGAACGCACTGTCGCCGATTGCGTGGCCGGTGAGTGTCGCGTCGCCCTCCCTGAGTCGGACACCCCGCGTTGCGGTCGTGCCGTACTCGATTTGCTGGTAGGCGGTGTCGGCCGTCTCGCAGATAGTGTCGACTTCGCGCTCGGTGACGAGATTGAAATCGTGACCGGCGGTTGCGTGGGGGACGAACGCGAGGCCGTCAGTTTCGGCGGCGACCCGAACCGGGAGGTTTCCGCCGCCGATTTCCCCCATCGGGCCGGGGTGTATCATCGGTAGCACGAAGCGGGCTTTCTCCGTGCCGTTTGGCCGACGGGCCGACAGGACGGTCACGGGCACGATTGCTTCCTCGCCAATCTCCTCGAAGAACTCCTCCAGTTCCTGTGACCCCTCTGCGATATGGCCGATGAAGCCGTGGATGAAATCGAGGACGGAGACACCGAGACTGGAGCGCCACGGGCGGTCGATAACCTCCAGAAAGCCCCAGACGGCCACGGCGTGAATCCCACAGATGACCGCCAGCAACACGAAGTCGAACGGGTAGATGCTGTTCTGGAGTTCGATGGGTGCCTGCTGGGGACGGGCGAGCAGTGTCTGCGTCAGCGGCCCGCCAAACTCCAGATAGTAGAGCGTGCCACTGTAGACAAAGAGCATCAACGCGGCGACGGCAGTCTGGATGCTGGCGGGGACGGCTGCCCGGAGCGGCCGCTGGCGGGAGATGGCGACGATGATGAGCAGTCGCAACGCGAAAATCGCCGCCAGTGCGATGAGCAGGGCATCGAGGATGAACTGCTGTGTGAGTTCAGCCGCCTGGGAAATCACCCAGGCCCCCATCAACAGCACGATGACCAGCAGTTCACAGACGAGTGCGAGCAGGGAGGCGCGGTCACGCGTGAGTGACCCACCGAGTGACTGGTCGACGATTGGCGTCAGGATACCAGCGGCGACGGTCGGAATGCCAATGAAGAAGATACCACGCCAGGCGTCGTCGAGTGGAAACGCCGAGTCGAAGGCGAGCCACCCAGTGAGCGCGGCGAGGACGACCGCTACCGCGACGCTGTTGTACCACCGCGGCGTCCCGAAGATGTAGCGGGACAGCCCGGCAAGCTTTCCCTGCGTCGCTGTCATACTTCTATCAGTGTGCCGAAGCCGTTAAAAATATTCTTTGTCCGCGCTGTGTGCGTCGCCTTGACGTCTCACTCACACAGTGTCAGGAAGTTTTCGAACACTTCTTCGCCGCGTTCGGTGTGTGCGACTTCGGGATGCCACTGGACACCATAGAGGTCGCTGTCGGTGTTACTCATCGCTTCGACACCGCAAACGTCGCTTTTTGCGCTGCGGCTGAATCCCGACGGAACCTCCTTCACTTCGTCTGCGTGACTCGCCCAGACGCGTGTCTCGGGCGCGAGTGAACCGACGAGTGGGTCGTCTGCGTCGGTGACTTCGACGGTCACGTCGGCGTAGCCGCCGTAGTCTCCTTCGCCGACGCGGCCGTCGAGTTCCTCGGCGATAATCTGCATCCCCAGACAGATACCGAAAACGGGCACGTCGAGGTCGAGATACGCCGGACAGTTGCCGATCTGGTCGATGTCGGGGCCACCCGAGAGAACGAGGCCGTCGGCATCAATCTCTCCCGGTGGCGTCTCGTTGTCAACAATGTCGACGTCCACGCCCATATCACGGAGCGCGCGCTGCTCCAGATGGGTGAACTGGCCGTGGTTGTCGATGACGTCGATGCGGGTCATTGCATCCGCATATGCGGAGGAGGACTATATGGTCGGCGAAATCGTCACTATCGGATTGGTGTGTGATTGCTCTTGGACAGTGACAGTTCTACCCGGAAGATGGCACCCTCGGGGTCGTTGTCGTCAACCCAGATGTCCCCGCCGTAGGTATCGAGCAGTGTCTGGACGAGATGGAGACCGATGCCGGTTCCCTGACTGTCCAGTCCTTTCTCGCCCTCGCCGAAGATGGCGGCTTTCTCGTCGTCGGGGACACCCGGGCCGTTGTCGGCGACACTGACGACCACGGTGTCGTCGTCGACCTCCGTGGAGACGCTCACTTTGGGGCTGTTCTTGTCGTTGTGTTTCACGGCGTTTTTGAACAGATTCCGGAACACCGACGACAGCATATCGTTGGCCTCGACACAGACGCTCGGCACGTCACCCTCGACCGTAATCGACGCAGAGGGAAACGCCACCTGAGCATCTTTGAGTTCGTCGTGCAACACTGCCGGTAGTGGGACTGCTTCGAGGTCGGTGTCGGCCTGGAGCATCACCTCCGCGATGTCGCGGGCGTTTTGCGTGCGTTCGACCGCGCTTTCGGCACGCTGGATGAGCGTCTCCAGATAGTCCTCCTCTGTCTCGTCGACAGACCCCTCCAGCAACTCCCCGTAGGAGAGAATCAGTTGCAAATCGTTGCGGATGTCGTGGCGCATCGTCTGGTTGAGGAGATCGAGGTTGTCACGCTGCTGGTGGAGTTTGCGTTCCATCTCCTTGCGCTCGGTGATGTCGTGGTTGACGGCGACGAACTGCTGTGGGTTGCCGTCGGCACCGACGATTGGCGCGATGGTCTGGTTGACGACGAACTGCTGTCCGTCCTTGCCCTCGTTGATGAGTTCGGCGTGCCACTCCTCGCCGTCGAGGATTGTCCGCCACATCTGGGTGTACAGTCTCTGGTCGTGTTCACCGGATTTCAGAATCCGCGGTGTCTCGCCGCGTGCTTCCGCGGCCGTATAGCCGGTAATCTCCTCGAAGGCAGGGTTGACGTACTCGATGGTGCCGTCCGTGTCGGTGATGAGAATCGAGTGGCCAGCGTGTTCGACTGCCTTCTTGAACCCACGGAGTTCTCGCTCGCGTTCGAGACGTTCGAGTGCGGCCGTGGCGTTTGCACACACCATCTCGATGAGTTCCATATTCTCCTCGTCGAACACCGCCGGGTCACTCGAGGAAACCAGGACGGCACCTTCCTCGTCCAGTGGGACGATGAACTCGCTCTGGAGTGGTGTGTCCTGATTGTACGCCCCCTCCTGTGACGACAGGTCTTCGAACAGTTGTGACTCGCCAGCGGTAAACACCTCCCAGGCCAGACTCCCCTCGCCGAGTACCGGCGGCCGGTCGATGACGGCTTCGAGCGAATCCGTCCACTCGATTGGAACGAGCGCGTCGACATCAGTGTCGTGCAGATAGATGCCGGTGCGCGAGAGACCTACCAGTTCAGATATGATATCCGTCACGATTTCGCCAACTTCCTCTGCTGACTCGGCACGGATGATGTCGTGCGTCGCAGCACAGAGTCCGTGACGCTTCTGTTCGAATTCGCCAGAACTCATGCAGAACCGACCCCCCCTACGGTCGACTGTACGAGTCCCATATTAGATTCAATCGTGAAACTGCCAGTTGTATCGATTTGGAATGATGGACTCGAGTGCCAATTGCTCCGACGTAGCTTCTGTCCAAGAGCAGGCCGCTCGGCGGCAGTATACAGCTTTTTGTCCCCTGCTGGTGTGTCCCTATCCACCGTTTCACGATTCATTACTTGGATGTCAGTTCCATTACTTAAAGTGATTTTGTTTGTCACCGCTGGTTAATCTATCAGTACGGCGAGACGTGTCCGTCCTTTCGGGGTTCCGTCGCTCCGGAGAGTGTCCCATCGTTCCAGCGGGCAATCTGTGCGCCGCCGAACTGACTTGGGGGTTCGACGCGCACGTCGTGGCCGCGCCGGGCGAGTTTCGGCGCGATACCGTCGGGGATGCGTTCCTCGACGGCAAGCGTCCCATCCTCGCGGTAGCGCCACCGCGGTGCGTCGAGTGCGGCCTGGAGTTCCATGTCGTAGTCGACGATATTGGCGATGGTCTGGACGTGGCCCTGGGGTTGCATGTATCCGCCCATGACGCCGAAGGCCGCCCAGTCGTTTGCCTCGAAGCGCGCGATGCCGGGGACGAGCGTGTGAAACGGGCGCTTGCCGGATTCGAGTCGGTTCGGGTCGTCCGGGTCGAGCGAGAACGACGCGCCCCGGTTCTGGAGCGCGATGCCGGTGTCACCGGCGACGACACCGCTGCCAAAGCCCATATACCGGGAGTTGATGAACGACACCACGTTGCCCGCGCTGTCTGCGACGGTCAACAGGACGGTGTCTGCATCCTCGCCGACCGCACCGGGTGTCCCCACGGCGACGTCTGTCAGTGCTTCCTCGCCGATTGCCGCTGCCCGTTTGCGTGCGTAGGCTTTCTCGTGGAGGCGCTGGACGCCCTCGAAGTCCGGGTCGGTGATGTGGTGGTGGCCGTCGGTGAATGCAATCTTCATCGCTTCGGCGAAGGCGTGGACGCGCTCGGGACTGTCGTAGGGGTGGTCACCAGCGCCGATTTCCTCGGCGATGTTCAGCGCTTCCAGTGCAATCTGTCCCTGGTTGTGTGGGCCGAGTTCGAACACCTCGACGCCGTTGTACGTCGTCGACAGTGGCTCGGGCCACTCGACGTCGAAGGCGGCGAGGTCATCGACGGTCATGAACCCGCCCTTCGACTGGATTTCGTCGGCGATTTGCTCGGCAATCGCCCCCTCGTAGACCACGTCTGCGCCTTCTGTGGCGATAGTCGCCAGTGTCTCGCCGAGTTCGGGCAGTCGGACAGTCTGGCCCACGTCGGGGGCTTCCCCATCGAAGAGGTAGGCCTCGCGAGCGTTGTCGTCGGTGAACACCTCCTCGCCGTGTTCCCACTGTGCGGCGACGACTTCGGTGACGGGGTACCCCTCCGTGGCGTAGCGGATGGCTGGCTGGAGTACCTCCGAGAGGGTTCGCCGGCCGAGTTCCGTGACTGTGGCTTCCCAGCCCCGGGCCGTGCCCGGGACGGTCACAGCGTGGGGGCCGAGTTCCGGCATCCCTACGTCCCCGTCGTCGGCGACGGCGTCGCGGACGCGCTCGCGGGTCGCGCCCTCGGGTGCGGGGCCGCTTGCACGCATCGCGCCCACGTCGCCATCGGCCGTGCGATAGCAGGCGAAGACATCTCCGCCGAGACCGGTGGAGGTGGGTTCGACAACGTTCAACGCGGCGGCGGTGGCGACGGCGGCGTCGAAGGCGTTGCCACCCTCGCGGAGGATGTCTCGACCAGCCTCGGCGGCGAGTGGCTGGCTGGTGGCGACGACGCCCTCCGATGCGTACACTGTCGGTCGGCGCGACTCGAAGCGGTCGAGGTCGGGAACCATATTCGCCAGTTCGGTTGCGGAGTGAAAACGTCTGTCGGAGACTTACTCGTCGGTGTAGCGCTCGGCCGCCGACTCGAAGCCGAGTTCGGACTGCTCCGCTGCCCGCCGGGATTCTCGCTCGGCGATAGCCTCCGGGTCGGGCGAGACATCGTCGTCGATGCGTGCCCACGAATCGTGGACGTTCGCGTGACACCACCGGCAGAGATACACCGTCACTTCGTGGGTCGGTGTTCCCTCGCCTTCGGCCGCATCCCCGGCATACGAGAGGTGATGTTCCTCCAGCAGCGGCCGGGTGTCGTCGTGGGCTAACCGCACCTCCGTCAGACCACAGCGGATGCACTCGCGGTCACGATTGCGACACCGGAAATGCGGGCAGTCCGCCCACTCCCACGGGCCGGTCAGTCCCTCGTCGTCGGGCGACCCGGCGACGGGACACTGGAACGCCTCGCGACTGCGGGCGTCGGCGAACTGCGGGTCACGGTCGCCACACTCGACGGCGAAGCGACATTTTCCCTCGTCGGTGAGATAATCACAGCGCTCTACGTGGGCGTATGGGTCGTCGACGCCGACGGACGTGCCCGCGTCGGTCTTCTCCATAGCGTCGGTTGGGCGTGCGGTGTCTTTACTCCGACGCCAGAATGTCGTCCTGTGGATTCTCCGGCGGTGTGGCTGCCGGGAGCGTAAACGTCACGACCGTTCCGCAGGTGTCGCGCTCGCTGACGTCGATGTTGCCCCCGAGGTTGGTGATGACCCACTTCATCAGCCAGAGGCCCAGACCGCTGCCGTGTTCCAGTGCAGACTCCTTGCCGTTTTCCAGCACCCGTCGCTCGTGTACCGGCACGCCAGGGCCGTCGTCGACGATGCAGATATCAATCTGGTCGTCGTTGCGGTCGACTGCCACCACGCGGACTCTCGGCGTCTCGCCGTGCTCGAAGGCGTTGTCGAGTGCCTCTTTGAGGGCGGCTTCGAGCGTGTGGTTGCCTTCGACCCACAACTGCTGTGATATGTCGACGACGAGCGTTCCGTCCGGGTGGTGCTGTTCGAAGACTTCTCGCTGGGACTCGACGAGGGTCTGGATGTTGACCGGCCCGGTACGCGTCGTATCCAGTGCCTGTTCGACGGTACGGGCTTTCTCGACGGTCGAGTGCAGTTCCTCTGCGCGACCGGCGATGCGGTCGACTGCAAGCAGCGACCCGTCGTCGGTGAACTCGTCGCGAAGACGCGTTGCGTTGCCCTGCAACACGGCGACAGCGTTGCGAACGTCGTGGCGCAGCACGCGGTTGAGCACTTCGAGGCGCTGGTCGGTGCGCTTGCGCTCGGTGATGTCGCGCTGAATTGCGACGAAGTGGGTGATGGTACCCTCCGTCTCGACGGGCGCAATCGTCAAATCCACCTCACAGCGCTCGCCGCTTGCAGACTGGTTTATGACTTCGGCGTGGAACACCTTGCCGTCGGTGATGGTGTCCCAGAGTCGCTCGTAGAAACTGTCGCTGTGCTCGCCAGATTTCAGTATTCGGGGTGTCCTCCCCAGTACCTCCTCCTCGCTGTAGCCAAACAGTCCGGTGAATGCGTCGTTGACGTACTCGATGACGCCAGCGTCGTTCGTGATGAGAATTGCGTCTTCTGCCTGTTCGATGGCCCGACGGAGCAGGCGGAGTTCTCGCTCTCGCTCCATCCGCTCCGAGATGTCTGCGAGTGCAATCATGTGCTCGGTGACGTCGCCAGCGCGCTCGACTGGCGACGACCAGGCCTGTACGTCGATTCGGTGGCCGTCCTGGCGTTTACGCCGGGTCTCGACACCGTCGAGTACCTCGCCGTCGTTGACTCGCGAGAGAAACGCGTCGAACTCCCCGAGACACTCTTTCGGGACGATGGGGTACTTTTCGCCGATGACTTCGTCGCGCTCCCAGCCGAACATATCGGTGGCGGCCTGACTCCAGTCGGTGACTCTCCCCTCGCTATCAATTGCAACAATCGCGACCGGTGACGCCTCGATGATGGCGCGCAGTCGCGTGGAGGTGGCTTCGAGTCGGTCGCGCTGCCGGTGGCTGCGCACGTCGTGAATGCCGGTCAGAAATCCCCCGATTGCCCCGACCCCTGCGACCCAACTGGAGATGATGAGTGGATGAACGAGTGCCGTGTCGTGTGACGCCTCGTACAGGACGATAACCCCCGCAAGAATCGTAATCGGCACCGCTCCGGCGAGTATCCACCCGACGATTCGCCGCCGCTCGGGACGTGTAAAGGAGTCGCCCAGCAGCCACCAACTTCCCAGCAACAACGGGACACACAGAAATACCAACACCCCACCACTGACGAGCCCGCCGAATGCGGTGTCTCCGCCGTTGAGCAGGTGGAGCACCGTTGGAATGGTAGCAATAATGCTGAGAAACGCGGGGAGTACGCCGAGAGGCCGCCGCCAAACTGCGGCCAATCGCGATACGGAAGTCATTGTTTGATTTTGCTGCTGTTATCTCCTGGCAAGTCCGTGCCAGGTCGGTAGAACTGATGTGCTGGTCGACGCCGGGGATCTCTGACGGAATTTGCCCGATGTGACCGGCATCAGCCCCACATATTTAGATACCGTCTGCTGCATAGAATTACTAGTAGGCCGTATTTAAAGTAACACTTTTGTTCCCATATTGTTAGAACAGCTTTCCCGTTTGATAATGGGAACTAATATACTGTTACCTATGGAACTATCATCTATGAAAATACCAACTGGTGGGCGGTTACGTCGACGGTACAAAACAGCCCTCTGGGGGGCAATGGGGGTGCTCGGTATCGACGAGTCCATCGAACGGAAGATGGTCGCTGCTGCTGCTCTACAGTTTCTGGCCGTCGTTGCACAGTTTACGCTCCCGTTTCTTGTTTCTGGGTCGCTCTGGTATCTCTTGGCCGGTACGGTGTTCGTGGCTGCGACAGTCGCATTTTTGAATACGATTCTCATCGCTCGCCGCGACTTTGTCGCGCCGCTCAGATTGCTGGCGGAAAAGGCGTCACACATCGCTGCGGGCGAACTCGACGACGAGATTCCCGAGTCCGACCAGCCCGACGAAATCGGTGACCTCACCCGAACCTTCGGCGAGATGCAGTCGGTGCTCCAGACCGTCTCGGCACAGGCGTCGGCGCTGTCGCGTCAGGATTTCGACGACCCCGCACTCGATGCCTCGGTGCCCGGTACCTTCGGTGACTCGCTGGAGTTGATGGCAGAGAGTCTCCAAGACTACACCGAAGAACTGGAGACGATGACCGAGCAACTCGAAACCCGCTCGGAGCACCTCCAGACACTCGTCCGTGCCTTCGCTGATGCGGCCGACCACGCACAGCAGGGCGACCTCACAGCGACACTCGACGAGGAACTGGCGTCGGACGACCTCTCGCAGGAAGTCGTCGAAAACTACAACGAACTCGTCGGCACGCTCGGCGATACCGTCGGCGACGTCCAATCGTTTGCTGACGATGTCGACGAGACGAGCGACGAGGTGGTGACGAGCATGATCGAACTCGACGACGCCAGCGACGAAGTCGCGCGCTCGGTGCAGGAGATTTCCGACGAGGCAGCCGACCAGACCGACCAGTTGACCACCGTCTCCAGGGAGATGAACCGGCTCTCGGCCACAATCCAAGAGATTTCAGGCTCTGCCGATGAGTTGGCACAGGTCGCAACGGAGGGGGCCGAAAAGGGCCACTCCGGTCGTGAGTCCGCGACCGACGCCGTCGCCGAACTGGACACACTGGAGGCCCAAATCGAGGACACGGCAGCCGCAGTCGAGGAACTAGTCGAGGAAGTCGGTGAGATTGACGACATCGTCTCGTTCATCAACGACATCGCCGAGCAGACGAATATGCTGGCACTGAACGCCTCTATCGAGGCTGCGCGTGCCGACGGCTCCGGTGATGGCTTCGCCGTTGTGGCAGACGAAATCAAAGGGCTTGCCGAGGAAACACGCGAATCTGCGGCGGAGATTTCCGACCGCATCGACGACATCCAGCGTGGAGCCAATCAGACCGCTACCGACGTCCAGGAGATGACCACGCAGGTCACCGGGAGCGTCGACACCGTCGAGGCCGCACTCGACGACTTCGAGGATATCGTCGATATCATCGACCACGTCAACGAAACCGTCCAGGAGATTAGCAACGCGACCGACGAGCAGGCAACGACCACCCAGGATGTCGTCTCGATGGTCGAAGATACGACGTCGATCAGTGAATCGACCGCGTCCAAAGCGGAGTCGGTCGCTGCTGCCACACAACAACAGACCGCGACCATCTCCGAGGTGACGACCAGCGTCCGGGCGGTTTCGGATGCAGCCGACACCCTCCACTCGCGACTCGAAATGTTCCAGGTCGACGACCGCGTCCAGCAGCGCGATAGCGACCACACCAGCCAGCGGCTGACGAGCATCTCACAGTAAACCAGACAAAGCTTTTGCCCCGACCACGCCACGTGCGCGTATGCGTGTCGTTCACGAGACAGACGAGATTATCGGCAGCGACGAAGATTCCACCCGGCAGACGCTCGCATCGACTGTCGAAGTGGCAGATTCCACGCTCAGCCAGGCCAAGGGGTTGATGTTTCGTAGTTCGCTTCCAGACGACTACGCACTCGTGATGGATCTCGGTGGTGGTGGGCTTCTGCCGCTCTCTGGTGGCCCGAGCCGGCAGTTCGTCCACATGTTGTTCATGCGTGTCCCCATCGACGTGCTCTGGCTGGACGGCGACGAAGTGACCAGAACCGCCCGTCTCACGCCGTGGACTGGGTTCGGCGTGGGACGAGCCACTCGCATCATCGAACTTCCCGCTGGTGCCGCAGACGACGTCGCAGTCGGGGACACTGTCGTGGTCGAAGAGTTGGAGAGCGAAGGTGAGTGACGAGATGGCGTGACACGGGAAACGGACGGTTTATAACGCTGCACGACAGGTACGACAGTAGGGTCAAGATGACCAGTGATCGATTTATTCGGGGGTCACCCCGACACAACCCCACTCTCCGAACTCGGTGACGTACAGTTCCTCGATACCACGCTGCGCGATGGCGAGCAAGCCCCTGGTGTCTCACTGACGCCAGAAGAGAAAGCTCGCATCGCACGCGGCCTCGACGACGCGGATATCGACTTCATCGAGGCCGGCAGCGCCTGCACCGGGCCAGGCGAGCGAGAAACAATCAGCCGTGTGGCCGAACTCGACCTGGACGCGACAGTGACGAGTTTCTGCCGCGGCATCAAAAACGACATCGACCTCGCGATGGGCTGCGACGTGGACGGTATCAACCTCGTGGTTCCCGCCAGCGACAAGCACATCACAGAGAAAGTCGGCATCTCCCACGAGGAGAACGTCCGGTCGACGGCAGAACTCGTCGAGTACGCCACAGACCACGGTCTCTGGGTCGAAGTTATCGGCGAGGACGGCTCGCGTGCCGACGTCGACTACCTCGAAGAGTTGATGGGCGCGTCGCTTGAGGCCGGTGCCGACCGGGTCTGTTATGCAGACACCGTCGGCCACGCCACACCAGACCGCACGCTCGACTGTGTCAGCCGCCTCGCGGAGCTGGGCCCGACCAGCACCCACACTCACGACGACCTGGGGCTGGCGGTGACGAACGCACTCGTCTCCGTGGCGGCGGGTGCCGACCTCGTCCATGGCACCATCAACGGCATCGGCGAACGCGCCGGCAACGTCGCACTCGAAGAGGTCGCCAT
>CAZFOF010000002.1:0-300 GCA_964520265.1 uncultured Halobacteriales archaeon
GAAATCGCCGACGACAATCCCGCATACCACGGTGTCAACTTCGCGGAGACCTTCGGAGATGCAGCGCTCACCTACGCCGGCATCGCTCGCGGGCTGCGCGATATGGGCAACCAGCAGTCACCGTTCGACGCCTGGCAGACAATCCAGGGCCTGGAGTCGCTGCCGATGCGGATGGAACGCCACAGCGAGAATGCGATGGCCGTCGCCGAGTACCTCCAGGAACACGATGACGTGTCCTGGGTCACCTATCCCGGTCTGGAAGACCACGAGACACACGACGCCGCAAGCGAATACCTCGAC
>CAZFOF010000002.1:310-30832 GCA_964520265.1 uncultured Halobacteriales archaeon
GGGATGATTACCTTCGGTCTCGAAGGTGGCTACGATGCCGCACAGGCGACCGTCGAGAACGCCGAACTGGCGAGTCTTCTCGCCAACGTCGGTGACGCCAAGACGCTCATCATCCACCCGTCGAGTACGACCCACCAGCAACTCACCGAGGAAGAACAGCAGGCGTCTGGTGTGACGCCCGACCTGATTCGCCTGTCCGTCGGACTCGAAGGCACCGACGACATCATCGCCGACCTGGAACAGGCAATCGACAGCGCGACGTAATCTACTCGTCGTCTTCGATTTCGACTGCCACCGGGCCGTCGTCCTCGTCCTCGTCGAGACTGACGTCCGACTCTTCGGCGTCTTCGGCGTCTTCATCGCTGGTCAACAGCAGACCGGTCGCACCGGCTGCGAGCATTCCGACGCCGAGAACTCTCGTCACCTCGACGTACCACTCGCGCGGTTCGAGTTCACCGACGTTCTCGAAGCCCGCGCGCCAGCTGAGCGTGCCGAGTTTGATTGCTCGTTCCGGAAGAACGACGCTGAGCAGTCCCTGAGCGACCATCGCAAGATATCCAACACGGAGGAGTGATTTTGCTCCCATTGGCGAACCTTCACGTCCCAGCTACCTCAAAGGTACGCCTCACACCGAGGGTGCTACTCCTGGAAGCGGGCGTCGGCGAGTGTCCGCTGGACGGCACTCTTTCCGACGGATGCCGCAAGCGTCTCGTACCCCGCCCGCTCGCTGTGGTCGCCTGCGTCTGCGACCAGACGGGAGACGATGAACTCCGGCGTCGACCGCCCGACAGTCTCGAATCGCGGCTGGTAGTCGACCTCCAGTTCGAGGTCGGTCGTCAGTCCTTCCGCGAAGATGCCGTCGACACGGGCGTCGTCGGGCAGCGGTTCCAGGTCATCGGCGAGATGGGTGACGAACACGCCGAGAGCGTCCCTGTCGCCGGTCAGGGTCACCAGCCCGTGGAGCAGGTCTGCTGCACTGCCGGGTTCGGTAATCGCTTCGAACTCGTCGACTAGCATGAGTGTCTGTCCGCCGCTGGTCACCGGCGGCACAACCGACCGCAGCGTCGATTCCAGCACACCGGCGTTGAAACTGGCGTGACGGCGATGGAAGACGACGGTGTCGACCACGCTGACCTCTGCGGCGTTCGCCGGGACGGGCAGTCCCATCTGTGCCAGCAGCTGTACCTGACAGAGAGTCTCCAGCAGCGTCGTCTTGCCACCGCTGTTTGCGCCGGTCAGCACCGCAACTCGGTCGCCGGTCGGCGGCACCGTCGCTCTCGGCACGTCGAGTGAGTGGTCACCGACTGCGTAGGTGATGGACTGGACAGCCTCGCCCGCATCTTCGAGGAAGAGATTCCGCGCTGCGACGACACCCGTCACGTCTCGGTCGGTGAAGGTGGGTCGGGTCAACTCGAAGGCCGCCCCAAAGCGGGCGAGTGACAGCGACAGCGCGATGTCGTCGACGGCAGAGACGGCAGCCTCGATGTCCTCGTCGGCCTCGTCGAGAACGCCCTGGAGTTCTGCACGGACTGTCGCTTCGCGCTCGTCGACGGCATCTCGGAGATCGCCCGCCAGCGAGCGCAGCGTCTCTCCGACGAACGCGGACGCATCGGCGGCCTCGCTCGGCATCGCTTCCCGAACGCGCCCGATGTCGGTACTGCTCTCGTCAGCGACGTGGCGTGCAAACGCATCCCGCAGTTCGTCTGTGCCCCGAGCACCCGACTGTACCGTTTCGAGGACGCTGTCGGCTGTCGCGGCCATATCCTCGACGCTGCCCAACTGTGTGCGCAACGCGTCGAGGCGGTCGTCTGCGCCCTCGCCGATTCCGTCACCCTCGCCACGCAGTCCGGCCAGTGCGTCCGTCGCCTCGGAAAGCATCGCATCGTCGAGGTCAGCAAGCGACGCGAAGACGCCCTCGGTGAACTCCTGTTCGCGGAGTCGAAGTGCTGTCTGGACGGCCGAGCGCTTCCCCCCGCCGACGCTGTCGTAGCGCTCGAACGCCTCGACTACGTCCGATTGGTCGCTCTCGTCGAGTCGCTCCCACGTCTCTCGGGCGGTGGCGACGTCGTCCAGTCGCTCACGCATCGCCGTCTCGTCGGGCAGTGGCGTGAGAATACGGATACTGTCGGCCGCCGTTTCGGTCAGAGCGAAGGTGCCGATGATATCCAGCGTCTGCTTGTACACCTCGCGGGCGTCGCGGGTCGCCAGCAAGTCCATCCCCGCCTCGCCATGGGCGTGCCGGAGGATGCGGGTGGCGCGTCCGCGTGGAATACCCGCGTCAGTCAGTGCACGTACGTCACCGGATTCGACGGCATCGATTGCGGCTTCGACCCCGAGTTCGTCAGCGAGTAACTCGCGTGTCTTCGGGCCGATTCCCCAGTAGTCCTCCAGTCGCATGTGGTAGTGGGTCACGGCCCCGGGTCTTAGGGATTGCTCATGTCCCAGCGCCGCCCCCTCCAGAACTATATGCCAGTGGCACGAACTCGTCCGTATGCCGCATGGCGACGAGTCAGACCCTCGGTGCCCCGAGTGTGGCGAGAAGGTCTCACCGACAGCCTACTACTGTATGCACTGTCACGCCGACCTGCCGGACAACCAAACTGAGTCTGTCTCGACCGACAACACAGCCGAATCCGGGAACTCATTCACAGACCGGGTGACATCAACAACGGACGAAATTCTCAGCGACGAACCGGACAGACCCAAAAAGGAGATGCCGACAACCGCTTCACCCTCCTCGTCCACCGCCTCCGAGCGACACAAACTCGAGGGCGTCGCCGGGCGTCTCGTCTCGCTGCTCGTGACGGACGTGCCCGACCCCGAAGGCGTTCCGCGCGATACCTTCCACGCACCTCTGTGGATGCGAGTGCCAGCCGCGTTTTTCGCGGGCCTGTTCGTCTTCGCTGCCCTCGAAGGCGTGACGATTGTCCTCGTGGGTGAGTGGCTTGGCCCCCTAAGTGGACTCGTGACGCTCGCGCTGTTTTTCGGTGCTATCACCTGGCTCGTCCGCAAACCGCTCGTGAGTGATATCATCGCCGATTCCTGTTACGCTATCGCGATTGCGATACTCCTCTCCCCTGCGGCGTTTATGCTCAATGGACTGCTCTCACAGGTCATCAGTGCCGACCCGCAAGGATTGGGTGATATCTTCGTCGTCGGTTCGGTGATGCAGATATTCGTGCTGTTTCCGGCATCGTTCCTGCTGGTCGTCGGGTATCTCGGCAACCGATACGCCCGCGGAAAACTCGACACGCTCGCCGAGAACGCAACCGACCCCTCAAACCAGTGATCAGTCGAAAGTGGCCGTAACTTCCTGTGGGTCTGGCACCCAGCCGATAAACTCTCCGCCCTCGAAGGGCAACTCCGTCGCCCCGATGTAGTTACACAGACCGGTGTAGAAGCCGACGATGAGTCCGATAGCGACGATTTGTCCGTGGTCGTAGTGGCGGTTCAGATGGTCGTACATCGCCTGAGTGACGCCTCCTTCCACCATCTCTTCGGCGTACTCCAGCAGTGACGCCTCCTTGTGGTCGAAGTGGTCGTAGTCCTCGTTGCCGATGGCTCGCATATCCTCGACATCGACGCCCTTGTCCCGTGCGATGTCGACGTGTTGGTGCCACTCGTACTCGGAGTCTTTCGTGTGGGCGACTTTGAGGATGATGAGTTCCTTCTCGCGGGACGTGACCTGGCTGTAGAGCGTGTTCAGATACTCCAGGGTTGCTTCGAGCACCTCGGGATTGTGCGCCCAGGCCCGGAAGATATGGCGGTCGCCCAGGTAGTCGTCGGTGAACAGGTAGTGGTACTCCTCTGGAATCTCGTCCATGTCGAGTAGTGGGACGTGTGACATATCTCACCCGGCGGGAGCCTCCATAATAAAAGTGAGACGAGGATAAAGTTACCATCCCTATTCCCAGAACGACCGCGTCCGCGCGTACTCGCGTTCCCGCGCGAGGATGTCACGATAGAAGTCGTCCTCGTCCTCGCGGAGTTTGTTGATGATTCGGGCGGCGTTGTGGGGGCCGACGCCGCGGGCCGCCAGCGCGATGACCGCCTGTTTGCCGTGTCCCTGGACGAGACTCGCCGCCCGGTAGGCCCGCTCTGTCAGTTTCTCCGCTTCCTCGTCTTTGTCGTCTGCTCGAACCGCAGCGACAGTCTCCTCGTCCCATGGGTTCAACGCGGCAATCTGCGTCGACCCACACTCCGGGCAGGTCGGCTGGTCGCGCACGCGCCCGACCTGCTGTGTCCGCGTCCAGTCCTGGCAGTGGACACACAGCAGAATAACTCGGTCGGACTGCAGGCGCTCTTTGACCGTCTTGATGACACTTGCATCGGCGTTTTCCGGCGTCAGCAACTCCTTGCCTGCGCCGCGGCCACCGGTGCCCAGCGGCGTGAGTTCACCAACCGTCTCGACGGACAGTTCCCCCGATTGGATGGCATCAAGGAGAGCACTGGTCTCCTCGACGGCCAGTTCCTCGTGTCGGAGTTCACGGACTGCTTCGTCGTAGACCGGCGTATCCTCCAGTGCGTCGAGCAGTCGACTACGACCGAAGCGCGTGCTCCCGGAACCGCGCCAGCGTTTGAGCGCGCCGAACTTGGCTGCGACCTGTGCGAGTTTGAATTTGAGTGCGTCGGCGTTTTTGAGACTCAACTCGATGAGGTGGCCGACGTGGTCTGGGTCGGTCTCCTCCAGCAGGTCGACGACATCGCCAGCGGTCACGCCGCGGGGAACGTCCAGTTCGATACGGTACGGGTCGACTTCGAGTCCGACCGTCGACCCGCTTTGTTGGCCCAACAGCGCCGAGAGCAATCGTCCGAGCGTCTCGTTTACCTTGTGTCCGAAGCAGGCGTTGACGACGATAGTTCCCGACGTGAACTCGACGAGAATAGTGTCGTCAGACGGAATCGGAGCATCCGAACTCGTGTGATTCTGGAGTACGTCGAGCCCGTCGGCGATTGTCTCTGGGTCAGCATCGTAGCGCCGTGTGAGGTCTCGTGCGACGGCGGTCGTCTCCGTACCGCCACCGAGTTGTGCTGCGGCGACCGACCTGAGTTCGCCTACCTCCTGTGCGACCTGTTTCGGAACGGGAATCTCCTGCCCGGTCCAGGACGGAACCTCGCCGGAGGGGTCTTCGATTGGGGACACCGTGACTGTCTCCTCCTCTTCGTCGACTTCGGTGATTCGCCACATCTCGCCGCGCTGGATGAATATCTCACCTGGCTGTGCGAAGTTGACCACGAACCGCTCGTCGAGCGTGCCGACCTGCGTGCCGCTGGCAACGTCCTCGACGTCGTAGGTGGCTTCGTCGGGAATCATCGAGAGATTCTGGTAGAAGTACTGCCACGTGCCGCGACGTTTCTCCAGTCGGTCGTCGTCTTCTTCCAGCCAGACGACACGATTGTCGGCGAGTTCCCGAACGACCTGTTTGAAGTCCTCCTCAGAGAGGTCGGCAAACGGGTAGGCCCGAGTGAGTATACGGTACGCTCGCATCGCGCCGATCTCTCCGAAGTCCATGACGAGCCCGGCAATCTGGTTGGCGACGGTGTCCAGACTGCCGTAGTGAATCGCAGCCGATTCGACCTCGCCGTCCGCTGCCTGTCGCATAATCGCCAGTGACTCCACCACGTCGTCGGGGTGGCTGGCGAGTATCGTTCCCGACGAGACGGCATCTCGGCGGTGACCCGCCCGTCCGACTCGCTGGAGGAGACGGCAGACCTGGCGTGGACTGTTGTACTGGATGACGTGGTCGACACGCCCAACGTCGATACCAAGTTCCATCGACGAGGTGCACATGAGCGCGTCGATAGCGCCGTCTTTGAACTCGGCCTCGATGTCGATGCGGGCCGCTTTCGACAGCGAGCCGTGGTGGATGCCGATATCCGTTCCGTACTCTTTCAGGCGAGAACCCAGTGCTTCTGCAGTCTGACGGGTGTTGACGAAGACGAGTGTCGACTCGTGGCTGGCAACGAGTTCGTCGATTGTCCGGACGTGACTGGCGACTTCGGCATCTGTCATCAACTCTGAGGCCAGTCGCTCGTCGTCGTCGGTCACGGTCGGCGAGCACACGTCGATGTCGATTGCACTCCCTTCGTCGACTTCGACGATGGTACAGCCGCGATTACCGGTCAGAAAGCGCCCGACTTCCGTCGGGTCGCCGACGGTCGCGGACAGGCCGACCCGCTGGAACGGGCCCGCGAGTTCGCGCACCCGTTCGAGGCCGACAGTCAGTTGTGCGCCGCGTTTCGAGGCGGCGAGTTCGTGGACTTCGTCGACGACGACGTGGTCGACATCCGCCAGTGCCCGTCTGAGTTTCTCGCCGGTCAGCATCGCCTGGAGCGTCTCCGGCGTCGTGACGAGGACGTCCGGCGGGTCGTTTGCCTGTTTCTGTCGCTGGTAGTCGGTCGTATCGCCGTGGCGAACGTCGACGTCCAGTCCGAGGGTTTCGCTCCACCACTCCAGACGCTCGCGCATATCGCGGTTGAGCGCGCGCAGCGGCGTGACGTACAGCGCACCGATACCGAACTGCTCGTCGTCGGCAAGCGCATCGAAGATGGGCAACATTGCAGTCTCGGTCTTGCCGCTACCGGTGGGTGCGACGACGAGTGCGTTCTTCCCGTCTGCAAGCGGTGGGATTGCCGCCCGCTGTGGGGCTGTGGGCGTTTCGAAGCCCCGCTCGGAGAGTGCCGCTCTGACACTGCTCCCGAGTGCGGCGAAGGCCGCCTGTCCATCGGCTGCCCCGGCGTCGGTCATCACCCGCTGTAGGCGTTTGTCTCGATTAAGCCCACCGATGGCAGGAGTTTTCGATTTCGCTCAGACTGCGTCGTACTGGCCCAGACGCATCCCGTCGAGAAGATAGGCTTGCCCGTCGGGAAGCGCCGCCGGCAGGAACGGCGAGAGAAATCCATCGCCTGTGGCGTTGACGCGTGTCCCACCCGAGAGGTCGTTGAATGCGGGACAGACGACCAGTTGCTCGGGCGTCTCGGTGTCCTCGCCGTGGAACTCACGGAAGGGTGCGGCTTCGAGAGCACCACGGAGCCACACCCGCTCGACGCGGCCACCGCCGACGGTATCTTCGAGTTTGACCACCGGATGCTCGTGGCCGATACAGAGAACATCCGCCGCGAGTACGTCGGGACTCGGCCAGGTGTGGCCGTGGGCGAAGCCGACCGGCCCGATGCGTGCGCCCTGGCCTGCTGTCAGTGTGACGCGGTCGAACGACGCGACAATATCCTCGATTGCGCCGTCGTGGTTGCCTTTGACGAGTGTCACCGGTAGTCGGTCGGTGACGGCGTCGAGGAGGGTTTCGATTTCCGTCCGCTCGGTGTCCCAGGGGTCGCCAATCGCGTTGGCGAGGTCGCCCAGAAAAAGCAGTCTGTCGGGCGCAGTTCGGTCGAGCAGTGTGAGAACCGACGCCCGGCGCTGGTCACTCCGGCTTTCGAGTTCGACGCCCTCGCGCTGGAGGCCGCACTCGATACCGGCGTGGTAATCCGCCACGACGAGGATGCGCTCGCCGTCGCAGTCGGCCACCGCCGCTGGCTCGCCGGGCACCGGTTCGACGGTCATCAGATGGATTTCAGTGTAGTGTCGTCGGGTTCGTAACACCGGCCGCCCATCAGTGCCTCCTGAATCGCGTCTTCGACGTCCGCTTCGGAGACGCCGTAGCGGTCGGTGACGGTCGCGACGAGGTCGGTGCGCGGTGTCCCCTCGCCCTCGTCGAGTTCCTCCATCACGTCGATGACGGCGTCCTCGATGTCGACGTCTTCGGCCTCGGCGGTCTCCTCTTCGCCGGCCGACGGTTCTGATTCGGGTTGCTCTGGCGTCGACTCCTCGGCGTCCGCACCGTCCGACCCGGAGTCTTCCGCTGTGTCGGCGGGCGTCGCCTCGGGTTGTTCACCCTCTGGTTCTGCCAGTTCCTCCGGGTCTGGCGTGTCGATATCTGCCTCGCCAGGTTCGGGCACGTCGGTGCCGCTCTGGAACTCGGTGCCGTACTCGGATTCGATTTCCTCGCGTTCGTCCTCGTCGAGGTCGAATTCACCAGGCTCGAAGTCGCCGAGGTCATCGTCGACTGCTTCCTCACCGACCGCTGACTGCTCCGTGGCCGGTTCGGTTTCGCTCGTGTCGGCGCTCGTGGCGGCCGTTTCCGTCTCCAGGTTCGGTTCCGATGCCACGCCGGTTTCTACGTCCGTTTTCGTCTCAGTCTCTGCTTCCGCTCTCTCGGGTTCAGCGTCTACGGACTGCTCGGTTTCCGCTGGTGTCGGCTCGGCACTCGTCTCCGTCTGCGGTTCGGAGTCTGTTTCGCCAGCAGATGCCGAGACGTCTTCGCCTGTCGGCACGGCCGACACAACCGAGGAGTCGACGAGTGCATCGAGGTCGGCGTCGCCCGTCGCATCGGGTACAGTGGAGAACGACTCCACTTCGTCGATATCACCAGTGACGACGCGAGCGGCATCGAGTGCTATCTTCCGCAACGCCGAGAGATAGTTGGGCGTCGTTTCGTAGTGGTCGATAGCGAGTGGAATACCCGCTGCCTGACTCGGGGCCACGCCGTTGTCACGGAGTCGTTCTTCTAGTTCCTCGCCGGATGCCTCCATCGAGAGTGCCGCGGCCATGTGACCGATGCGCTGGAGCGTCTGCTCTGCGGCCTGGACTGTCCAGCGGTCACGCGTCTCTGCGTCGACGGTGCTGATGCTTTCGGGTCGAATCGAGGTGTAAATCGCGTCGGAGTCCTCTGGCTGGAACGTGCGTGCCTTCCCCGTGATGGCGACGAAAGCGGGGGTGTCGGCTCGTTCGAGAAACGCCATCTCGTCTGGCTGGTACTGGCCAGCGTAGAGGACGAACGCACCCGTCGGGTCGACGACACGCGCTCGCAGTACCTCGTCTCCGACCGACTCCACCTCGGTGAGGACGCCGACAACGAACAACCGATTCAGCCGCGCACCCGTCGGCGTGATGACGTAGTTCGGCGCTCGCTCCTCGTCGCTTTCGGAAAACGAGAAGTCCGCGTCGTCGAACTCGGCGGCGAACAGTCGATACGCGACCTCGCGCTGGCCGACGTCGACTTCGTCGTCGTTTCCGCTCATGGTTCAGCCTCCGAGAGCAGTGCCCGCGCACGCTCGGCGGGATCGTCCTCACACCGGTTGAACGACGACGCTTCCAGGTTCGCGCCGTATTCGTCGACACTGAGCGAGCCACGGACGCGGAACTCGTGCCCAACGACTCGTTCGGCTATCGCTTCTGCCACGACTTCTTTGTCCATCTCCTCGCGTGCGTGCTCTTTCGCGTCCTCGATGTCTCCACCGTAGACCTGTTCGGTCAGCGTCTCATCGAGAACGACAGTCACGGTGCCGTTGCCGTCGTCGAGGATGACCTTCGTCCGGAGGTCGTCTTCGCCTGCCACGTCGCCGTGGCTGCGACACTGGCCGTTCTGTATGACACGGCCACACTCGGGACAGCGTTCGATGAGGCCGGAACCGTCACGAAGCGCAATGGCGTTGCCGACGACTTCGAGGTCGAACATCCCGCCGCCATCGACGGCGTCACCGATTGCCATCTGGGGTGCTGATTCCTGTGGCTGTACCTCGCTATCGAGTGCTGTCACCGTCGAGAACTCGGAGACGTTGACGGAGGGGACACCGCGGAAGTCCCGAACGAACACGTCCTCGATGCGAACCGACGCTCCGGCGGTGAGTTCCGGTCGCGGTTCCCAGTCGGTAAAGGGCAGTCGTGCCGTCTCGTCGGCGAAGACACCGCTGAGAATTTCTGTCTCACCGTCACGGCCGTTGATTGTCTTCTCCTCTTTTTCCATCACCTTGACCTCGACGTTGATGCCGCGGTCACCAGGTTCGAGGTCGACGAGTGAGGCGTCACCGCCGACCTCGTAGGACACGTCGACATCGCCGTCGGCCAGTGAGACGGTCGTGCTCTGTCCGATGTTCAACTCCGGTTTGCCGTCCCACTCGCGGACGCCGGCGTTGCCCAGACGAAGCGTCTGTCCGGCTTCGAGACCGACGTCCTCCCAGGCGGTGTAGGATATTTTCCCCGTTTCGTCGGCCAGTTCACCTTCGAAGATGACCTGGTTGTCGCCCTCGTATTGGATCGAGCGCTGTCCGCAGGTGAGGACGACTCCAGTCACGGAGACGTTGCTGTCGGCGGTGGTAATCTCGGCGACGTCTTTCGTCGAGGGGGTACTGCTTCCGCCCTCGCTGCCGTCGCCGTACTTGCGGCGCAAACTATCTTTGGCCTCGTCAACCGGAACGCTGTAGGCGACGAGGTTCTCCAGGTCGTCTTTGACCTCCTCTTTGTCAACACCGAGGTCGGAGGCGAGCTCCTCGGCGTGCTCTTCGAGCGTCATCATCAGTCGTTTCGCCCCGCCCCCACTAAAACAGTCGCACCTTGCATCGCCTGTCACTCGGGCGGCAATTATGTTTATGAGAGTTACCATCCGAGTTGAAAATGTGACAAAGGGTTCGTTTCGGGGGAAGCCATCGAAGTCACACATCATCTGGACGCGAGAGACACGCGACGGCGTCCAGCAAAAGCGCTTTGACCACGAACACTTCGAGAAGTGGACGAACCACTGTGGCTTCGATTTCGACACGACGACCCGCGTCGACCACGACCGGGGCGACGAGCCACGGCCACAGTATCGCTGTGTCTTCAAATGGGGAGAAATCTCCGACGAGAAAATTGAGTTCGACGACGAGGAGTGGTCGCTGGGGCATCAGAAGACTCCCCGTACGTTTATCGAAATCGACGGAACTGGCATCGCTCGCATCAAAGGCTGGGAGTTCGAGACTGTCTTTGACATCGTCGAACTGCGACACAAAGGGCCGGAACTCCTCATCAGGACGGCGAGTGACGACACGAAGCGATTGAACGGCCGGAAGTTCGTCGAGAAGCCACGCGACCAACAGCGCGAGAGCAAGTGATACGGATTGCTGTACCTGTGTTCCGGGACGACCGCACGCCTTCGTGCGGTCAGTCCGGCAATGACGTACAGCAGTCCGTATGAGAATTCTGTCTCGAAGACAGATAGACTATATATCTGGCAGAGTGCGTTAGGAATATGACAGAGGACACGCGGTTGAGACGCCGCAACGTGCTCAGTGGGCTCGCTGTCGGTGCCGTGGGACTGGCTGGCTGTCTGAGCGGCGGTGACAGTGATGGCTCTAACTCGAATGAGGCTCCCAATCAGACGGTCACGTCCGGGGAAACGCCGACGACGAGCAACAGTCGCCTGCCTGCACCGGTGCTGGGCGACCCCGAGGCGAGCGTGACGCTCGCGGTCTACGAGGACTATGCCTGCCCGCACTGTGCCGATTACAATCTCAACGGCTTTCCCGAACTGGAGTCGGCGTACATCGACTCCGAACAGATTCGCTACGAACACCGCGACGCACCGATTCCGGTGGCAGACCCTGGTTCGTGGCAGGCTGCCAGTGCTGCTCGTGAGGCACAGGCACGCCACGGAGATGACGCATTCTGGGCGTACGCGAAGAAACTGTTCGAGAACTCCCGGTCGATCGGTGGGAACGTCGAGTCGCTGTTTATCACCATCGGAGACGACCTTGGTCTCGACGACGCCGACGCCATCGCGCAGGCAGGCGTCAACCGTGTCCACGACCGGACTGTCCGGGCAGACCGACAGCGCGCTGGGGAAATCGGCGTCAGTGGCACGCCCGCTTTTGCCATCGACGGCGAGGTTGTCACCTCTGGATTCGGGGACAGCACGCTTTCGACCGTCGAGTCAGCACTCGACCGGAAGCTCTCCGAAAGCGCCTAACCGGGCAATCACATCGGGACAGCCATGGAGACGGATACGGACGTCGTCGTCTTGCGCCTCGGCCACCGACCGGGTCGGGACGAGCGAACGACGACACACGTGGGACTTACTGCCCGTGCACTCGGCGCTGACCGCGTCATGTTCGCAAACGATGGCGCGAGTCGTCAGGACACTGTCGAAGATATCACCGACCGCTTCGGTGGCCCATTCGACGTCGAGACGACGACCAGCCCCGTGGCGACGCTCGAAGAGTGGGATGGCGCGATTGTCCACCTGACGATGTATGGGCTCCCCATACAGCGCGTCGAGGACGAGATTCGCGAGACCCACAGCAAAGGGACACCCCTGCTCGTCGTTGTCGGCGCGGAGAAGGTGCCCTGGGATGTCTACGAGGCTGCCGACTGGAACGTCGGTGTGACCAATCAGCCACACTCAGAGATAGCATCGCTGGCGGTGTTTCTCGACAGACTGTACGAGGGCCGAGAACTCGACCGTGAGTGGGTCGATGCGGAGCAAACTGTCGTCCCGCAGGCCACTGGCAAGCGGGTCGAGGAGACGTAGTCCGTCCACGGCAGGCGACGAATGGGCGCTCGCATCCCGATGGTTTTAACCAGTTGACGCCCGGTGATTTGGGTAATGGCTTTTGAGGAACTCTTGGAGGATGCGGTAATACAAAAGTACCTCCACGAACTCGTCGGCCCGAAAGGAATGCCAGTGGCGGCAGCCCCGCCAGATGGCGAAGTGACCGACGAGGAACTCGCCGAGGAACTCGGTCTCGAACTCAACGACGTTCGACGTGCGTTGTTCATTCTCTACGAGAACGATCTCGCGAGTTACCGGCGACTCCGCGACGAAGATTCGGGCTGGCTCACCTACCTCTGGACGTTCGAATACGAGAAAATCCCCGAACAACTCGAAGAGGAGATGCACCGACTCCTGGCGGCACTCGAACAGCGCCGGGAGTACGAACGCAACCACGAGTTCTATCTCTGTGAGAACTGCGGCATCCGCTTCGAGTTCGGTGAGGGGATGGAGTTTGGCTTCGAGTGTCCACAGTGTGGCAGCGACCTTGAAGCACTGGAGAACACCCGACTCGTCCAGTCGATGGAAACACGCATCGACGAACTGCGTGACGAACTCAACGTCGAACAGGCGAGTGTCGAGGTCTGATGGTCGTACTCGCAACCAAACTCTACGTCTCTGGCGAGGCACGCGAGCGTGCCCGAGACTCCCTGGAGTCGATGCTGGCAAACGACCTTGCAGAGCTATCCGTCGACTACACCGTCGGCGTTCGCGACGACGATTTCCCGTCGGTGACGGTCGAAGGCCCCGACGAAACCGTCGCGCGGAATCTCCTCCGCGAACAGTGGGGCGAGATAACACCCCACCTCGAAGACGGCGAGGTGGCCTGGGGGACACTCGAATCCTGGGACGACGACGGGTTCGTGCTCGATGCGGGCCGCGACGTGCGGATTCCCGCCGAGGAAATCGGACTCGGACAGGGAACCCCCGAACAGATTCGCAAACGATTCGGTCTCGTCCAGCATCTGCCGATGCGCTTTGTCGCCGGTGAGACACCACAACTCGCCGACGAAGAGCAAGACAGGCTCTACGAGTGGACGCGTGGCAGCGGTCGTCTGAACGTCAACAGTGCGACGCGGTCTGAGGTTCGTGCAACGGTCAACCGGGCCGGACACGCACAGGACATCGTCACCGTCGAGCGACTCGGCTTGCTCGAACAGAGTGTCGTCTGCAAAGACGAGACAGACCCGCCGGGACTTCTCGCCAGCGTCGGCGAGTATCTCCCATCCGAACTGCTTTGCGTTGTTCCATGAATCGCCGACACGTCCTCGGAATTACAGCGTTGCTCGCCGTCGTCTTGTTAGCTGGCTGTTCGCTCGGCCCGTCCGAGGTTTCGGAGGACAAACTGAGTCAAAACGCGAGCTACAACTGGGAGGACGTCAACGCGACAGCGACGTTCAACCTCTCGCGCTCGTCGTACTCGACCATCGTCAACGTCACCAACAGCAGCGAACTGGACGTCTGGCGGCGCGACGCAATCGAGGGAGATAATCCGGTAAACCTGCGGTCGCTGAAGTTTCGCTACCGTAACGGCACCGTCGTCAACGCAACGGAGGCGAATCTGACGGCCACTCAGCGGAACGAAAAAACGGTCATCTCGCTGCCTGCCGACGAGGGATGGGTCGCCTATACGGGGAATCGGGCCAACAAACAGTTCGGCACGCCGTCGTTTACCGAAGGCTCCTACGAGTTCATACTCCCGCCGGGTGCCCGTATCGGGATTCCGCTCCTCTCACAGGCTAATCCCGGCGGCTGGCAGACGACAGTCGAGAACAACCGCATGACTGTCCGCTGGGACAACGTCTCCTCGGGTGGTGTCAACGTCCGGTACTACCTCCAGCGTGACATCCTCATCTTCGGTTCGCTGGCACTGGTACTGGTTGTCGCTGGCGTCGGCGGCGCGCTGTACTACCGCAGTCAGCTCAAAGACCTCGAAAGCCAGCGGAAGGAACTCGGTCTCGACGTCGAAAACGAAGATGACGACGACATCGGGGACGACGGGCCGCCGCCGGGAATGCGCTGAGGCCACGCTTTTATCTTCTCAGCCCGATTGCCCGTGTATGCGCGTCGCGCTGGTGACCGTCGGTGACGAGATACTGTCCGGAGACACTGTCAACTCCAACGCTGCCTGGCTGGGACGGCAGTTGAACGACAGGGGCGTGGACATCGAGCGTGTGACGGTCGTCCCCGACCGGGAGAGTGACATCGCCCAGGTCGTCAACGAGTACCACGCAGAGTACGACGCTGTCGTCGTGACCGGCGGACTCGGTCCGACCCACGACGACAAGACGATGGATGCCGTCGCCGCTGCCTTCGGCACGGAGATGGCGGAACACGACGCTGCTCGCCAGTGGCTCGACGAGGAAACGGACTACGCCCGCGCCGATCTCACGGAGGGAACCGCTGACCTCCCGGCAGGCAGCGAGATGCTCCCGAACCCCAACGGCGTCGCGCCCGGTTGTGCCATCGGGAACGTCTACGTCCTCCCGGGCGTGCCAAACGAGATGCGGGGGATGTTCGAGGTCATCGCCGACGACTTCGTCGGTGTCGAGCGATTCGTCGAGACAGTCGTCGCCGACGAACCAGAGAGTGCGCTCATCGAGCGACTTACCGAGTTACAAGACCGCTTCGACGTGCAGGTCGGGAGCTATCCTGGCGAGAACGTGCGACTGAAAATACAGGGCGACGACGAAGAAACCGTCGAGAACGCACGGCAGTGGCTTGCCGAGCGCGTCGACCTGGCAGCAGAAAACAGACCGTAGCGGCGCTAGTTGAAGAGATACCGAAGCCAGAGTGCCGTCAGGAGCAGGCCACCGAGAACCATGACCCAGCCCGAGGCATCGATAATCGTCCCCTGCACAGTGACTTCGCCCGCTTGCGATAGTGGTACGCTCATGTCTGACAGTGTTCGACCAGAAAAGTAAGTCGTTCCGGTTTCCTTTTGGCTGGCACTCCCGTACAGTCGGTCGATGCGTCGCATCGGCGTCGTCGTCAACCCAATCGCCGGGATGGGTGGACGTGTTGGTCTGAAAGGCACTGACGGGAAGGTAGCCGAAGCACGACGCCGGGGGGCGGAGCCACGCGCTCCCGACAGAGCACGCGAGGCGCTCGATTCGCTCGCCGATGCTGGGACGGATATTACACTGCTCGCTGCCGGCGGTGTCATGGGTGCTCGCGAGGCACGGGCAGTCGGCTTCGACCCGGAGGTGGTCGGGCCTGCTCCAGAGACCGACGAGGAAAGTTCCGCGAGCGATACGAGAGCGACCGTCCGCGCGTTCGTCGACCGCGGTGTCGATTTGATTCTGTTCGCAGGTGGGGACGGCACCGCGGTCGATGTCACGGAGACGCTGTCCGACCTCGAGGATATGACGCCGATACTCGGCATTCCCGCGGGCGTCAAAATATACTCCGCAGTGTTCGCCGTGACACCGCGGGCGGCCGGACACGTCGCCGCCACCTTCGAGCGCACGGAGCGAGCGGAGGTCAACGACATCAACGAGGAGGAGTACCGCGACGGCGAGGTACACACCGAGTTGCGCGGCCTGGCGACGGTACCTGTCGCTGAGCAACGCCAGTCCAGCAAGCAACTCGGTGGCGGGAGCATCGACGCCCTCGTCGATGGCGTTCTCGACGATATCGACCCGTCGGTGACGTACGTCCTCGGCCCCGGCAGCACCGTCGGAGCAGTCAAATCGGGACTCGGCTTCGATGGAACGCCACTCGGGGTCGACGTGTGGCGCGACGGCGAGGTGCTGGTTCGGGACGGCGGCGAATCGGCCATCCTCGATGCACTGGGCGAGGATAACGTCGTCGTCGTCTCGCCAATCGGCGGCCAGGGGTTCGTCTTCGGCCGGGGCAACGACCAACTCTCGCCGGCGGTCATTCGTCAGTGCGACCTCGAAATCGTCGCCTCACGGCGCAAACTGGACGATATCGGTGTGTTGCGAACCGACACCGGCGACCCGGAGTTAGACGAGCGTCTCAGAGGCTGGCAACGTGTCAGAGTCGGCCGGTTCGAGCGGCGACTTGTCGAACTGGTTTGACTTTGGCAAAAAACTGCGCGACTGTATAATCATACCCGGTGTTCACCCCATTTACCGTTTCATCTTCTAGGCAATTATGATAACATTAAGGTACTCTGGATGATATGGGATGCGTATGGAAACGAGAAAAGTCCAGCGGCTAGGGCCGTCGACGCTTGCGATGACCTTGCCAGCGGAGTGGGCGCAGGCACAGGACGTCGAGAAAGGCGACGAGGTGTCCCTTCGCGTCGGCAGCAAAGGAACGCTCACGGTGATGCCCGAATCTGTCACCTCCGAGGAATCCGAGGCAGAGATTCTGGCGACAGGACTCGACGCAGACTCCGTCGAGCGCGCTATCGTCTCCCAGTACGTGCTCGGACGGCGCATCATCCACGTCAACGCCACAGATGGCGAGACACTCGAAAGCACACACATCAACGCCGTCTACAACGCGGAGACGCAGTTGATGGGGCTCGGTGTCATCGAGGAGACGCCCGAAAGCATCGCTATTCGGTGTTCTGTCGACCCAGAGGATTTCACGCTCGATAACCTGCTCGAACGGCTGGAGTCGACGGGGTCGACGATGCGAAACGAGGCCGTCAAGGCACTTGCACACAGCAACCCAGACCTCGCGCAGCGCGCGCTCAACCGCGAACGGCAGGCAAACAAGATTTTCGTCCTTCTGCTCCGGCTCATCTTCACCGCCTACCAGAACCCCAATCTCGCCCGCTCTGTGGGCCTCGACGACGGGTTCCCCCTCATCGGTTACCGGTCGATGGCAAAGAACCTCGAACTGACTGCCGACAACGCCGAGGACATCGCAGAGATTGCGCTCGAGGCAGAGAACAACGCACTCAACGTCGAATCTGACACGATGCGACGCATCCGAGAGTACACCGACGAGGTCAACGATCTCACAGAGATGGCAGTAGAGGCGACCGTCGAGCGTGACTACGACATTGCTATCGAAATTCGCGAGCGGTTCGCCGACATGAACGACCGCGAGGACAATATCCTGAAAGACCTCCCGGAGATGGACAACGAACAACTCCTCCAGGTTCGTGAAGTGCTCGTGAGTCTCCACGACACCGCACAATATGCCGTCAGGAATGCAGAGATTGCGACAAACCTCGCTCTCGACGAGGAATCAGAGCATATTTCGATTACGTAGCGGGCACAGCGACTGCATCCGGAGCGGTGAGACTGGCACTTGCTGAGGACGACTCTTCGTCCTGTCCGAGGATGTCGGTCTCGATTGTCGTCTCGTAATCCAACTCGTCGGAGTCGATACGCACTGGCTCGACATTCACGCCGGGCACGTCAGGGTCGACGACAACGTAGGAGTCGATAGTGAGAGTGGTCTCTTCGTTGTTTTCGAGGTGTGAGACCCACCACTGGTCGAGCCGTTCGTTCTGGATGACTGTCTCTGCCGACAGCGTCGATGTCGATTCCGGTGCGAGTATCTGTTCGCCCGTCGTCGTGCCCTCACCGACCGTGACGTTGTTCATGTTGATGGTGTAGCCGATTTCGGTGACTGCGTAGGGGTACTGCTTGGGGTTGTACATCGTAAAGTCGAGGTCGATTGGCGTGCGCTCCCGGGTGAGGTTATCGCCGAAGCCGCCTTCCGTCTCGTTTATGTAGAGGACGGGGTCGTCGACGAGTTCTCTGTTGGCGTTTATCTCACGGGTCTCCGTGGAGTCAAACGACGAGAGGATATCGGTCTCGACGTTCTCCGTTTCCTCGATGGGTGGTGACTCGCCCAGTTGGCTGTGGGTTACCGTCGCCTCGATACCAACCTCGGTCTGTTCGCCGTTGCGAATGTGCGTGTACCACCACTCGGGAATCCGTGTATTGTTCAGGTACGTGACAAACTCCACCGAAGAGTTGCCAGTCTGTATCGAGACCCCATTTTTGGTGCCGTTCGCCATCGGGAGGTCGTTCATCGCAACGGTGTAGTCGATTTTCACGCCGCCGATAGAGACGCCGATGGGGTTGGGATTGTTCACACTCACGTTCGTTCGTATCTCCGTGTCTGTCTCGTTGACTGTCCCGAACTCGTTGTCGATGCCGTTCAACTGGGGGACGCCGAACACGCCCAGGAAGTACCCGATAGCCACCAGAGCGGCCAACGTCACAACCGTGATACCCAGGTATTTGAAAATACGCCCGATTACCATACCTGCTCAGTGTAGACGAGCGTACATATGTTCTGTGGCTTCGGCGATGTTAGAGGGAATCCATCACTACTGCCGGATGGACTGTCCGGCAGGCACGGGGCAGATGGCTACGGAAGCACCACGAATCTGACAAGCCACAGTGTTCCCATGCCGACGGCCATCGTAGCGAAGACGTTCTCGGTGCGCCAGGCGACGACACTCGCCAGGATGCCAGCGGTGAGTTTGTCCAGTGCTAGCCCGCTGACCCCAGCCTCCAGCGTGACGAACGAGGGCACGACGAGTGCGGCCAGCACTGCCGCCGGGACGTACCGGAGAATCCGTTCGACTCGCTGTGGAATCTCGTCGACGCGCCCGAACACGGCGAGAAAGGACAGTCGTATCAGATACGTGCAGACGCCGATGACGAGGATGACACCCCACACCAGCGGGTCGGTGTAGCTAGTGACCATCGGTTGGCGACACCTCCAGGAACTGCTCGGAGAGGTAGCCACTCCCGATACCGACGGTTGCACCGACGAGCAACCCCAGGTTAAGAGGGAGACCGACCGCGACGAGGGCGACAGTTCCACCGACGATTCCCGCCACCGTCGTCGGGCCGTCTTCCATAGCCGGAACGAGCAATGCGAGAAAGACCAGCGGGACGGTGAAATCGAGTGCAAGTTCTTCTGGAATACCTGCACGTGCAACGGCACCGGCGACAGTCGTCACCTGCCAGACGGCCCACAGCGTCGCCCCGACGCCGAGATAGTAGGCGACACGGTCTGTTTCCGTCTTCTGCCGATATCGCGAAACTGAAAGCGCATACGCCTGGTCTGTCAGGAGATATGCCAGTCCCGACCGGGTGCGGCCAGGGAGTGACTGCAGATACGGGGCAAGCGACGCCGAGTACATCAACATCCGGAGATTGATGACGACGGCTGTGAGGACGACAACAGCGAGTGGCGCACCGGCGTCGATGAGTTCGAGTGCGGCCAGTTGTGAGGCTCCGGCGAAGACGATAACGGACATTCCGACAGCCTGTCCCAGCGACAGGCCAGCGTCGATGGCGGAGATACCAGCAACGACACCGAACGGCGCGACACCGAGCAATAGTGGCGCGACGTCGCCCATTCCGCGTCTGAACGCTCCAGTGTCCATACGTCAGCCTCGACAGCGCGGAGTTTACACCTATTCATCTCCCCGCGGGAGAGTCGCATGAAATAAGTACGGCAGTGGGGAACGTGCGGGTATGGCAGACACAGCACAAACATCTGATACGGGTCTGGGACTGTCGCTCACGTTTGGCATCATCGCCGTGCTGGCGGCCGTCGCCATGGCAGGAACCTCGTATCTCTCGTTTCTCAACGATAGCTCGACCATGCAACTGTACTCCGGGCTGGCCTTCGCGGCGGCGCTTCTGGCCACTGGTCTGTCGGTCAGCGTCTTCCACATGTTCAGCGAGTAGTCGGCTGGACAAACCGTTAAGAGTCTGAAGACCTAAAGCGGAGATAATGACAGACCTTAGTGAGGAAGACCAACGCATTCTCGAGCATCTTCGGGACAGCGTCTCTCGTGGGGAGGCTTACGTCCGCTCGAAGAACATCGCTCAACAGATCGGACTGTCGGCCAAACAGGTCGGTGCGCGACTCCCGAAACTCGCCGAAAAGTCAGAGGATGTCGACATCGAGAAGTGGGGGCGCGCTCGGTCGACCACCTGGCGAGTCACGACAAGTTAGCGCGAACTTTTTGAGTGTCTGGTCGGAACTGTTGACAATGACTGTTCGGGTGGAGCGAGTCGTCGATGTGCCGGCACCCCGCGAAGACGTCTGGGAATTCATTTCCGACCCCGAGAAGCGCGCTCGGCCGATAAGCGTGGTCGCTGATTTCGAGTTGCTCGACGACGGAAGCGCGGTCTGGCATCTCAAACTTCCGATACCGGTCATCAACCGGACGATTCGCGTCGAGACAGAAGACCAGGAGTTCGTCCCGCCGGAGTTCGTCGAATTCATCGGCCGGTCGAAGGTGATGCGCGTCGTCGGCAAGCACAAACTGGAGGAAATCCCCGACGGGACTCGTCTGACGAACCGCTTCATCGTCGACGGCAAACTTCCTGGCGTCGAGCGGTTTTTCAAACGCAACATGGACGCCGAGTTCGACAACCTCGAAGACGCGATTTACGACGAACTGAACGTCCCCCACTGATGCGTCTCGCGCTCGCTCAACTCGACATCGAGCCCACAGCGGTCGCGGCGAATCGCAAGCGCGCGCTGTCGGCAATCCGTGACGCCGCCGCGGCCGGTGCCGACCTGGTCGTGCTTCCCGAACTGTTTACGACGGGCTATTTTGCCTTCGGCCAGTATGCGAATCAGGCAGAACCGCTCTCCGGCGAGACTCTCTCTCAGATTTCCGAGACCGCCAGCGCAGAAGACATCGCTGTTCTGGCCGGGAGCATCGTCGAAGACCTGGAAGCGTCGGCACAGGTGGGATTCGACACTCCTGCCGAGGACGGGTACGCGAACACGTCGGTGTTTCTCGACCGCGAGGGCACACAGCGTGCAGTGTATCGCAAACACCACCTCTTTGGCTACGGCTCTGCCGAACAGGAGTTGCTGACACCGGGTGAGACGCGGGAAACCGTCGACTTCGAGGGATTCACCATCGGCGTGACCACGTGCTACGACCTGCGGTTCCCCGAACTCTACCGGAATCTGGTCGACGACGGCGTGACACTGACCCTCGTCCCCAGCGCGTGGCCGTATCCGCGTGTCGAACACTGGAAACTCCTCCCTCGCGCCCGAGCGGTGGAGAACCTGATGTACGTCGCCGCTGCTAACGGTGTCGGTACGTTCGATGACGCGACGCTTCTCGGCCGCTCGACGGTGTACGACCCGTGGGGGACGACGCTTGCCAGTGCGAGTGACGAGCCGACACTGGTGACCGCCGATATCGACCCCGAAACGGTCAGCGAACGCCGCGCGGAGTTTCCGGCACTGGCCGACCGCCGATAGCATCTGTCCGGCGGTTCCGCGGCCGAGGGATTTATACGGGCGCCTGCCCGAGAAACGCACGCCGGCGAGACGCTTTTCACGTCACACCCGGCCAACACTCGGCGCACCTCGGCTTCACGGGCTCCCGGTCGCACCCACCGGCCTCACGCAGTGTGCGTGGTCGTCCGGACGGCCATTCACCTGCGACCTCGTCTTCGTCCTCCTCGTCACTCCTCTCGCGTCTTGATATCAGCCGAGAGCCCCTGTGCCATCTGGATATCGCGACTGTTGTTGACTGTCCAGGCTGTCCTGTCGGTGACGGTTTCGATTGCTTCGCGGGCGTGCGGTGAACCGCTGCCCGATTGTTTGACACCGCCGAAGGGCAACTGCACTTCGGCCCCGATACAGGGGAGATTCGCGTATGCCAGTCCCACCTCCGCGTAGTCCCTGAAGTGGTTGATTTCGCGGTAGTTCTCGCTGATGATTGCGCCGGTGAGACCGTAGTCGACGTTGTTGTGTATCTCCATGGCACGCTCGATATCGCCCGAGTATTCGATGAGCGCGACGTGTGGGCCGAACACTTCCTCTCGGAGGCACCGAAGGGTCGGGTCGTACTCGATTTCGTAGACGAACGGGCCGACCCAGTGGCCGTCCTCGTGGCCGTCCGGAATCTCTGCTGCGGGGAGGTCGCTGCGGTCGACGAGGACGTTTGCACCCTCCGTCCGAGCGAGGTCGTTGTACTTCTGGAACTTCTCGACCTGGTCGGCGTCGGCCAGCGGCCCCATGAAGGTGTCTTCCTCGAGTGGGTCACCGACTGCGACGCTGTCGGCGAGGTCGACGAACTCCGATTTGAACTCCTCGTAGACGTCTTCGTGGACGATGAGCCGTTCAGACGAGACACAGCGCTGGCCGGTGGTCTTGAACGACGACATCACCGCCGAGTGCAATGCGATGTCCATATCGGCTGCTGCAGTAATGACGACGGCGTTTTTTCCACCCATCTCGCAGGAGGTGTTCGTATCCGGTTGTGCGCCGACCGTTTCGGCGACCTGTGTGCCGACCTCTGCCGACCCGGTGAACAGAACAGTGTCGACACTGTCGTCTTCGACGATTGCGGCACCGGTGTCACCGTAGCCCTGGACGAGGTTGAACACGCCCGGCGGGATGCCGGCGTCGTCGAACATCTCTGCGACGACTTGTCCACACCAGGGGGTCTGCTCGGCGGGTTTCCAGACGACGGTGTTGCCCTCGACGAGTGAAACGGCCATATGCCAGAAGGGAATTGCGACAGGGAAGTTCCACGGCGTGATACAGCCGACGACGCCGCGAGGTTTGCGCCGCATGAAGGAGTCTTTCGAGGCGATCTCCGAGGGGACAATATCACCGTGGGGATGCCGTGCGTTGCCGGCCGCCCACTCGACCATGTGCCAGGCTTCGGTCACGTCGGCTTTGCCCTCGCTAATCTCCTTGCCAGATTCTTTCGTGACGATTGCCCCCAGTTCCTCGTGTCTGTCGCGGAGTTCGTGGAATATCTCCCAGAGAAACTCCGCGCGGTCGATGTACGACAGTGCTCGCCACTCGTCGAACGCGTCCTCGGCGGCGGCAGTTGCCTCCCGTACGTCCTCGGGTGTGCCACGGACGAACTCGGCGAGTGATTCGCCCGTTGCCGGGTTGGTGCTCTCGAAGGTGTCCGTTCCGTGTCCGTCCCGCCACTCGCCCGCGATGTACTGACCGTACGACTCGTCTGTGGTGGTTGAACTGTCCATATATCGACATACGCTCGGGGTGCACAAGTGTGTGTCGTGGTATTGTGGCACAAGGTAGAGGGTGGCGTGATATACGTTGCCGCAATCAGGTTTGCTCGTCGAGTTCGGCCCGGGCAGCTTCGATGTGTTCTTCTCGAATCAGGACGTCGTCTGCCCGTTCGTCTGCCCGTTCGTCTGCGTTTTCGGGGTCGATGTCGTCTGCGACCTCCCGAATCGCACGCATCGACGCTGTACGGACGAGTGCTTCCAGGTCTGCTCCCGAGTATCCCTCTGTGTCGGCCGCGAGGTCACGGAGGTCGATGGTCGTCTCGATGGGTTTGCCCTCCATGTGCACCTGGAGAATGTCCTCACGCGCACTCGCGTCGGGATTCGGTACCTCGATATGTTGCTCCAGTCGGCCGGGCCGCAGGAGTGCGGGGTCGAGTGACTCTTTGCGGTTTGTCGCCGCGAGAACGACGACAGACGGGTGTTCGGCGGCGGCATCGAGTTCGGTCAGCAGTTGCGAGACGACCCGCTCGGTCACCTCGTTACCCTCCCCGCGGCGACCGGCAATCGCGTCGATTTCGTCCAGAAAGACGATTGCAGGGGCGGTCTGTCGCGCTCGTTCGAAGAGGTCACGGATTGCCTCTTCGCTCTCGCCGACGTAGCGGTCGAGCACTTCCGGTCCCGCGACGCTGACGAAGTTCACGCCACTCTCGCCGGCGATAGCACGGGCCAGCAGTGTCTTGCCGGTGCCCGGCGGCCCATAGAGGAGAACGCCGCTGGGCGGGTCGGTATCGGCGGCGTCGAACAGCGGGCCGTACGACAGCGGCCACTCGACAGCCTCGCGGAGTCGGCGTTTTGTCTCTGTGAGTCCACCCACGTTTGCGAAGGTCTGTGTCGGCGACTCAGAGACGTACTCGCGCATTCCCGATGGCTCGACGGCGGCCATCGCCGTCTCGAAATCTGTCCGGTTGACAGTGAGTTCCTCGGGGTCACGGCGCAGTGCGGACATCCCCGCCTCACGGGACAGCGAGGCGATGTCTGCCCCGACGAACCCGTGTGTCTGGGCGGCGATACGGTCGAGGTCTACGTCCGACCCGAGTGGCATATTCCGCGTGTGAACGTCCAGAATCTCCCGGCGACCCATTTCGTCGGGAACGCCGATTTCGATTTCCCTGTCGAATCTGCCACCGCGGCGTAACGCCGGGTCGACGCTGTCGACGCGGTTCGTCGCACCGATGACGACGACCTGTTCGCGTTCTTCGAGGCCGTCCATCAGCGTCAGCAACTGTGCGACGACGCGGTTTTCCATGTCTGCTTCCTCGTCGCGAGCGCCCGCAATGGAGTCGATTTCGTCGATGAACAGGATTGCCGGTGCGTTTGCCGCCGCGTCCTCGAATGCCTCCCGGAGGCGTTGTTCACTCTCACCTTTGTACTTCGAGACGACTTCCGGCCCGGAGATGGTGTCGAAGTAGGCGTCGACCTCGTTGGCAACTGCTCGGGCGATGAGTGTCTTCCCGGTGCCCGGTGGGCCATAGAGGAGCACACCCTTCGGCGGGTCGATGCCGAGACGCCCGAACAACTCGGGTTCGTTCAGGGGTATCTCTATCATCTCGCGCACGAGGTCGAGTTCATCGTCGACGCCGCCGATGTCCTCGTAGGTTGCCCCCGTGTCCGTGGACTGGCCGTCGTCACTCTCGGGTGCTGCGTCGTCGACATCGGCGATATCGCTTTCGAGGCGCACGTCGGTATCGGTCGTGATACGAACCGACTCTCCCGGACGCGTGTCGGTCACGACGTAGGCACCGTAGCCCTGGATTCGAAGCCGTTTGCCCTGTCGGACGAGTTGGTCACGCAAGCGCTGGTGGAGCCCCTGAGTCGAGGCCGTCTCGTCGGCACTGTCGTCGGCAGGATGGAGTGTGACGGTCTGTGCATCGCTGACCATGCCTTTCCGGATGGTCACCTTGTCGCCGATGTTGACACCGGCACTCGCCCGGGTGTCGGCGTCGATACGGATGATGTCGCCGTCGTCGTCACCGGGCCAGACCTTCGCGACCGTCAGTCGGTTTCCGTCGATGATGATTGGGTCGCCACTCACTACTTCGACTTCGCGCTGGAGGGGGCCGGGAAGGCGTGCGATTCCGCGTCCGGCATCGCTTTTGCGTGCACCCTTGACGCGAACCCGCGTCTCGTCTGCGCTCATGCACGTCCGTAAGTGTGGAGCAAGTATAAAACGACAGACTGGTGCGACCTGTCGACAGAGAAACGCATTTATCGCTTGCCAGCACACTACTCAATATGGTGTCTAAGACCACGCGAGATGACATGACGTGGTTCGAGTGTGAGGCCTGTGGACTCCTGTTCGATTCCCAGGAAGACGCACAACAGCACGAACAGAACTGCAACTCCGAGGGGCCGTCCTACATCCAGTAACGGACTACGAGTCGTCGCTCTCGTCGAGGTCTCCTTCTCCCTCCGGGACGAGTTCGAAGGAGCGCTCGCCGAGTTCGTCCTCTTCGAATACGAAGACACGGCCGTCGACGGCCTCTGTGTCCATTTTTACGTCGATGCGCATCTGCGACTCGGAGACGCTGACACCCGGGAAAACGGTGGTCTCCTCGCTCTTTTCGAGCATGACGCGTCCGACACCCGTCTCCTCCAGAATCTCGTCTTCGGTGTTGAGTTCGTTGACGTAGACGAGGACACCCTGGGATTCGCTTTTGTCGCTGACCAGCACGTGGACATCCTTGCCCGGTGCAGTCTTGACCTCTCCTTCGACTTTCGTCGGGACGCCGCGATAGAACACGCTCCGGCCGTCCTTGTACTCGACCTCGATACCTTCTTCGGTCAGTTCGATGGGGAGCGTATCCGGCGGTACGTCGGAACGGGCGTGCATGGGCGGTGTTTGGGCATCGCCGGCTAAAACGCCGTCCCTTTCGAGTGGTGCCGCACCTACTCTTCTGTCCCACTGAAAATCCCAGTCGAAAGCATTCGGAAAAAGACTACTGTCGTAAGGGCACCACCGACTACCGCGGCCACGACTGGTACCGACGGCAACTGCTGGAGTGTACTGACGGTGACTGCAACGCCAGCCAGCAGCGCGATACCGACGCCGATAACTCGCTGTTGGCGACGAAGCGCCTCGGATTGGGGGGTCGGTTCGATGTCACGCTCGTCGTCTTCGGCATCTGCTGCCTCAGACTCGGATGACTCTGGGTCGGCCACGCTTGGGAGCGGTACGACTCGCCTGCGAAAGTCCATTGCGGTTCTGACGACGGGCAACCACCACAGGTAAATACCGCGCTACGGGACAGATACACACGATGGAAGGGCAGGCAGCGGCACCGGCAGCAGGGACGGTGCTGAACGCACTGGCGAATGGAACAGGTTCAGCCTTCGCCATCGACGAGTACACGACGGCGACTGTCGAACTCCGCGAAGACGGCCCCATCGAGGGCTCCGTCGCCGAAGAACCGGACGCCGATACGCGCCTCATCGAGGCCTGTGTCGAGCGCGTCGTCGCGGAGTTCGGTGACGACCAGGGTGGCACCGTCCACACAGAAAGCGACGTTGCGATGGCTTCAGGTCTCAAATCCTCAAGTGCCGCAGCAAACGCGACAGTGCTGGCGACGCTGTCTGCGCTCGGGAAAGCCGACGCTCTCTCACGCGAAGACGCCTGTCGTCTCGGCGTCGAGGTTGCCCGCGACGTTGGCGTGACCGTCACCGGTGCGTTCGACGACGCCAGCGCCAGTATGCTGGGTGGGTTGACGGTGACGGACAACACGAACGACGAACTGCGCTCCCGAGAGACAGTCGACTGGGACGTACTCGTCTACACGCCGCCTGAACAGGCCTTTAGCGCCGACGCGGACGTGAGCAGATGCGAGCAGGTAGCCCCGATGGCAGACCTCGTTGCAGACCTGGCACTCGATGGCGCGTACGGTCGTGCCATGACGGTCAACGGTCTTGCCTTCTGTGCCGCACTCGGATTCTCGACCGACCCGCTGGTCGAGGCGATGGACGCCGTCGACGGCGTCTCGCTGTCCGGCACAGGGCCGAGTTACACGGCAGTCGGCGACCGTGAGACACTGGAGACTGTCCGCGAGCGGTGGGCCGCCCGCGATGGACGAACCTGGCTGACGACCACACAGACGGAGGGAACACGAATCATATGACAGAGGAAAGCTTCGACGGGGGCGAGATCAACCCCGAGGATATGTCACTGGACGAACTGCGCACTGAAATCCGCGATATCGACCGCGAAATCGTCGACCTCATCGCGCGACGTACCTACGTCGCCGACACTATCGCACAGGTCAAAGAACAACAGGGACTGCCGACGACGGACGAACAACAGGAACAGGCAGTCATGGACAGAGCCGCCGAGAACGCAAAACGGTTCGATGTCGACGACAATCTCGTGAAGGCGATTTTCCGCCTGCTTATCGAGTTGAACAAGGTCGAACAGCGCGAGACTCGGTAAGTTGCTGCACTCGTGGACGCTCGCCTCTGTTCCCGAACCAGGAACAGAGCACGACCGGCCAAACTGATTTATTACTACCGCTTGTACCGAGTCATATGGGTAGTTACGCGACACCGCCGGACTGGTCGGATCCGACCGACGAGGACGAGGAGCCGGCAGTCAAACTCGGTGAGCTACTGTCCGGACGACTGGCTGATGTCGACATAGACTCTGTCGAGGCAGTCGCGAAGCGCGAGAACGTCGATGAAGGTGTTCGTCGACACGAGCGTTTTCATCGCCAGCATCACAGACGAACCGGGTCGCGGTGACCTAGCGACTGAACTGCTGAACGAGAGTCACGATTTCTGCACCTCTATTCTCAATCTCATGGAGATTCGGTCGGTGTTGACGAAAAAGAAACGCGTGGAACAAAAGCGAGTCGAGGAGGTACTAACGGATATCTACGGACGCGTCGATATCTACGCGCCTGAAATCAGCGACCAGATTTCGGCGTACAGCCTCCAGCAGGACACGTTACTGTACACGCTCGACTGCGTTCTTCTCGCTCTCGCCGAGGATATCGACGCCACGCTGGTCACGTTCGATGGTGAGCTACTGGAGAACAGTGCCGTCTCGCCAACCGAGTTGATGGATCTGAGCTATCTCTGTTACACCAGTTGACTACCTGAACAAGGTCGAACAGCGCGAGATCCGATAAGCCACCCAAAGCGGAATCTAGCTCGCTACCAGAGAGGTGCGACCGACCATTGAGCACCGATTCCACAGCGGCCGGGTCACTTGGGGATACGGGTCAGCTCGATTCGCGTTGTGGTATTATCACCGTCTGTTTCCGGGAACGAGACTGTGCCGTGGCCCCTCTCGACAATCCACTGAATTAGCCAAAGTCCCAGCCCACTCAAGTGATTTAACTGCGTTTCACGTCCCTGCTGAACCGACCGTTGTTCGGCCGCTGGAATCTCTCCTGGATTTTGTACGTCTAATCTGACAACGCTCTGGGTCGGCATCGAAATAGACAGGGAGACGGTCGGCGAATCTCGCTGCTGATGAACGATTCCGTTCGTGAGGGCTTCGCTTATCGCCAACTCGAGATTTGTATCTGCCAGCACCGTCACATCCTGTAGTCCAGTGACATCAATCTCGGCCTCAGGATACGTATCTGAGGTGTCACAGACAGCAGCTTCGATGACTTCATCGAGATGAACAGGTTCCACCCTGGAGGACTTGAAAGTTTTCTGAACATGCCGTGCTCTATCAGCCATATTCAGGATTGTACTGACGTGCTCGAGTGCTACGTCAACTCGGTTTTCGTCCTCCGCTGTCATCCTCTTCGAATCTAGCAACTCTCTCAACTGCAACTGGACGACATTCAAGTCGTTTCGAATATTGTGTCGCAACACGCGGTTGACAACTTCGAGACGCTGCTCGTGTTGATCGACCTCTCGTCGGTATGCCGTCAATGAGGCGGCCTGTTCGAGCATAAGTTTGACATTGAGATGTGCATCTTCCGCAGAGCGATACTCCTCAGGCGGGATATAGAACGGATTTTCACAGATTGTGTTCTGATAGATGATATTTTTGTGAGTCCAGAGTGCTTTTGCCGCTGATTCTTCACCGAACCGAGACAGGTCGTACTGGCAAAGCGCGACCACAGGGAGGTCGGGACAGGTCGCATCGAAGTCGGCTTCGAAATCGAGAATGTGGTCGAAGGAAGCCTCGGTGTGGAAACACCACGAGTTTTCACCAGCCACATAGAGTCCTTCGTACCCCTCATTGAGAGACTCGTCGCAGGCGTCTTCGAGTTCCTGAATCATTTTGTCCGGGCTGAACCCGGCATCGAGATAGATATCAGATGCGTCTTCGAGGACGAGATTACCGGCCTCGATATGCTGCTCCACGTCTAAATTGGCCGTCTGCAGACTGTTTCGAATCTGAGACGCCGAACTAACGTCCAAGAGGTACAGACACTTGTGATTGGTAGTCAGTCCGTGTTCGAGAAATGCAGTGACTACCTCTAATTGTGTACTCTTGGATTCATAGAACAGAGCGAGGTGCCGCGGTAGGTCTCGATGTCCAAATTCCGCACGCAGATTGGCCCGAGACTGAGAAGTTCCCTGAGGTCGTTCACTGTAAAACCCTCTCTCCATGCACATGCTGTCGTAGTTTCACGAATAAATTATTTGGGTGGTTTTATAACCCGTTTTAATATTTTAGTCTCTATAACTAGAATATTGTCGGCGGTGCATCCGTGGACTGGGTCGTATGGTTGTTAGTGTTCCTCGCTTACGATGACACTCTGGAGGTCAACGCTGTCGGTGAGTTCTGATAGCTCAGTTGGTGGTTCGGGGTCATCGTCGTGTGTTTGTATCTCCTGGTGGAACCACTCCACGTCACGCCAGCTACCGGCTTTGAACCCCACGTTGGAGTAGACGCCGACGGGTTCGAATCCCATCGCCTCGTGGAACCGACGGCTCGGGTCGTTTGGGAGCGTGATGCCCGCATACGCGTCGTAGTAGCCCTGTCTCTCCAGAATTGAAAAGAGCGAGTCGTACAGTCTCTCGCCGACACCACCACGCTGGAACTCGTTGTCGACGTACACAGAGACCTCTACGGCCCACTGATAGGCATCGCGCTCTCGGTGTTGACTCGCGTACGCATACCCCGCTACCGTTCCCGCGCGTTCACACACCAGCCAGGGATACGTCTGGAGTGTCGTTCGCATCCGCTCGCGGAACTGTTCGGTGTCGGGAGGAGCTACCTCGAAGGT
>CAZFOF010000002.1:30842-34731 GCA_964520265.1 uncultured Halobacteriales archaeon
GCGGGTCAGCTCGCCGTTGGCGACCATTCTGGCCGTGTCGCGGACGTAGGGGGCGTAAATTTCTCTGCAGGCGGCGGCGTCGTCGGGCGACGCAAGTCGAACGGTCGTCATGGCCGCTGTTATGGAACGGAGACAGGAATAGGAGTCGACTGACCCTTCCAAGCACGACCGGATGCGACACCGACTGTCTAGTACTCCCAGAGCCGGTGGATTCGGTGTTCGACCGCCGGATGGCCGGCACGCAACTGCTCGGTGTCAGTCTCACCGTCGACGTTGATGAGATGAACCTCACCGCGACGGCCGTCGTAGACATCCTGGAAGTCGTAGACTGCGCCGACGATGGTCACGTCGTCGTCTATCTCGTCACTCTCTTGCAGGAACTGTATCTGCTGGTCGACGTTGTACTCGACGAGCTGGTTGATGGCACGTTGGCGTGACACATCCTCTGGAAGGGCATCGACGCCCGCTTCAAGGCGCGAGGATAGCACGTCGATACAGTGTTCGATGCCGGGCGCATCCGATAGTTCGTCTGTCAGCGAATCGTACGTCGCGGTCACAGCACCACACCCAGTGTGACCCACGACGAGAATCGTATCCGTTCCGGTGTGTGCAACGGGATAGAGGACGTCGCCGGAGACGACCTCGCCGTCGTCGGTTCGCTGGACGACACGGTTGCCAATGTTTCCACAGGTGAACACTGCCCCCGGTTCCTCGTTGTCCCACATTGCATCCTGGAGAACACGGGAATCTGAGCAACACACCGTGACGACAGCCGGAGCCTGAGAATCCTGTACGTCGTCGAAGCGGGAATCGAATACCGCTGCATGAGTCTCGTTTCCGTCCAACAGTTCGATTACAGTCTCGTCCATTGTTCGAATTCGCTCAGTGAGGGAGTATAATTGCTGGTGGTTTCCGACCCGGGCACACTCACCCCGATGAGTATGAGCAATCTCCGTTTCAGTATTAACAACAGTTATGAAGGGCCACAAGCGACCGTTACGATACGATGGTAGCCCAGGGGGTTTCCAGCGTGTTTGCCGGTGCGATTATCCTCGGTGCTGTCCACGGTATCGAACCGGGGCACGGATGGCCGGTGGCTGCCTCGTACGCGCTCGACCGTGGAAACAAGTGGTTCTACGGACTGGCTGCGAGTCTCATACTCGGCATCGGTCACCTCATCAGTAGTATCGCGATGGTCGGCGTGTTCTTCTACGCCAAGGACTACTTCCAACTTACACAACTCAACGAACCACTCGTCGTCTGGGGCGACATCCAGATAGGAGGGCCAATCAGTCTCGTCGCTGGAGTGTTGCTCATCGGACTGGGCATCCGGGAGTACCGCCACGGTCACTCGCACGGAGGCCACTCACACGGAGGCCACTCACACAGCGATGGTCTCCACGGTCACGACCACTCCACGGGAGAAGACGAGAGCAACGAGGAATTTCCGTATCGGACAGTCGACTCTCATGTTGACACAGCGGACACCCCCAGTGAAGAAAACGCTCACAGCCACACCGACAGTCCGTTAGAACACACCGAGACAGACCGCGGACTGCTCGGAATCGCCTGGTTCGCGTTCGTCCTCGGATTCGCCCACGAGGAGGAGTTCGAGATTATCGCGCTGTGTGCAGGGTCGACCTACTGTCTCGAACTCATGGGCGTCTACGCGCTGACGGTCATCGCTGGCATCGTCAGTTTCACACTGCTGCTCATCGCGGGCTACCATACCTTCGAGGCGAAAGTCGAGCGTGTCGTGCCGTACCTCCCGGCCTTTTCGGCGGCGGTGCTCGTCGTGATGGGACTGGGATTTATCACTGGACTGTTCTGAGGTCGTCGGGAGTGGTGTCGAAGTCGAGCAAACAACAGCCGTCAGGACGCGTCAGAGCGGTATCGACGCCGGAGTGTGCGGAGTTCTTCTCCGAGCGTATGTCGTTTCAACAATGCGAATCCGGTGAAGATGACCAGAAAGCCGCCGATTGCGACACCATCGAGTGTCTCACCGAGTACGAGAAAGCCCGAGATTGCCGCAAACACCGGTGCAGCATAGGAGACGAGGTTGATTTCGATGGCACCGAGTCTGTCGAGCAAATCGAAGTAGACGACGTAGCCGATGGCACTCGCAAAGACAGCGAGATAGACCAGTGCCAGTATCGCCTCCGCTGTCATCTCGACTGTCGCCACCGACTCGGCGGGTCGAGCAAGACTCATCGCGTGGAGGATGAGCGCGCCAAACGCTGTCGACCACGCGACCATTCCCTCCGAGGAGATGTCACCGTCGAACCGCTGGACGAGGACACTCCCGAGTGCGACGCTGGCCGCGGCAAGCAACACCAGACCGGGCGAGACCAGGTCGCTGACCGCTATCACGCCATCTCTGGGGTAGACGACTAACCCGACGCCGAGAAAGCCCAGGAGTAGCCCTGCCACGCCAACAGCAGAGAGCCGTTCGCTCGGGAGAAACGCCCGCGAGAAGCCGGTCGTCAGAATCGGACTCATTCCGATGAGAATCGCTGCGACACCGCTGGAGACACCCTGTTCACCCACGAACAGGAAGGCGTTGTAGAGGGCGATGATGAGGACTGACTCGACCAGCACGGTGAGATAATCTGCGCGGGTCTGGGGTCGCCAGTACTCCGTCGAGAACGCAGCGTAGGCAAGCATCACCACTGCGGCGATATCGTAGCGAAACGCGGCGAACAGGACGGGCGGCATGAACTCCAGGCCGACTTTGATAGCCATGAAGGAACTGCCCCAGATAGCCGAGAGGAGGACGAACAGGGCTGTGTCACGGTACCCACTCATTCCGTCGTGTTGTGGGAGACGGAGACGTATTGGGGCTACGATTCGGGCCCGTACGCTGTTGTGAGTCCGTCGAGTGCCTCGTGGTGTTCGGTGGTATGGGGAGCAGTCAGCGGCGAGACACTGACGTGTCCGTCGACGATTGCCCGGCGGTCAGTTCCCTCCGGGTCGGGAATCTCACCGTTTGCCATCAACTCCCAGATGCCGTCCTCTAATTCGACGGTTTCGCCGTTTCGAACCGCGTCCATCCGATGGATGCCAGAGGGTTCGGTGACGACCATCTCGCCGGTCGCCTGTTCCGGAACGACAGCGTTGACGTTGAGATAGTCCGCCTGTTCGAAAACGCCCGCGTCGAGTGCGTTTGCGGTGAGAAACTCCGTCGCCCGCGCTGCGGTCTGGTAGGCCTCTGCGTCGACATCGATGCTCTGGTAGGAGGTGTCGTCGGAGACGGGAATGTAGAGTGAGACAGCAATCGCTGGCGTTTCGAAGAAGGTCGCTTCGACGGCAGCACTGACGGTTCCTGACCGGCCAAGCGTCACAGAGCCGATGTTCGCACCCTGGTTGCAGCCAGCCACCACCAGGTCGGTCTCGGGGGCAAGCGACCCCAGTCCGGCGATGACACAGTCTGCCGGCGTGCCCTCGATGGCGTACCCGAGTTCGTGTCCCTCGACGGAGACCGACCGCGAGAGCGTCCGCCCCACCGCACTCTGGTCGTCGACCGGAGCGACGCCGGTCACGTCCCCGACCTCTGAGAGTGTCTCGTGGAGGACGCGAAACCCTGTCGCGTCGATACCGTCGTCGTTTGTCAGTAGGATATTCGGCCCGCTCATGGTTGCTGTCGGGACGGACTGCGCAAAAGGATACCGTTCGCGACACTTACCGGCGACCGACTCGGGTATTCAGTCTGGAATCCGGTCGACGACTGTCTCGGCGTTGACGACGACATTGTAGGCTCCCTCGTCGTCGTTCCACAACACCAGTGCGTTCTCGAAGCGAAGTGCGTCCCCGTAGTCGGCTTCGAAGAGGCCCCGATTCAGCGCGGACTCCTCGGTCAACACGGCGAAGTGGTCGGTCTGCTGGCTCCCGT
>CAZFOF010000003.1:0-26063 GCA_964520265.1 uncultured Halobacteriales archaeon
AAAAAGGTGGTTGTGACATCGCAATCGAACCCGTTGCCTCCGCCGAACTCTCCGGGTGACTGCCGTCAGAACGCGTCCGTCTCGCTTTTGCGGTGAACCATCGCCTACCCGTCGACTCGTGGTAGACGCATCCGAACGGTCGTCCCCTCGTTGTCCGTGTCGTAGGTGACGTTTCCGCCCGATTCTTCGACGACTGTGTAGGTAAGCCAGAGGCCCGCGCCGCTGCCGTGGAGGAGTTCGCTCTCGCCGCGTTCGGTCAGCGCTTCCAGTTCGTTTTCGGGGATACCGGGGCCGTTATCCTCGATTTCGATGCAGACCCAGGGGCCGTCACTTTCGGCGGAAACGGCGATTCGCGGCGTCTCCGCGTCGCTGTACAGCACGCCGTTTTCGATGCAGTCTTCGAGTGCCCGCGGGAGTTCCGGGTTCCCCTCGACGGCCAGGTCGGGCACGTCGACGCTGAACTCGGCCTCTGGCGTCTCGTCGTCGACCGTCTCGATGGTGTCGGTGACGAGTCGCTGCAGGTCAAAGTGTGCCGTCGAGTCGGCGGTGATTGCTCGCTGGATGCGACGGGCTTTCTCGCTGGTGGTCACCAGTTTGGCACAGGTCTCGCGAATCTTTGCGGCCATGCCAGCGACGGGGTCGTCGACCCGTTCCTCGATGGTGGCGGAGTAGCCCCGTGCGACCGTGAGGTCGTTCCGGAGGTTGTGCCGCAGCACGCGAGTCATCACCTGCATCAGAAAGTCCAGGTCGCGCTCGCGGTCTTTGAGGTGGGTCACTTTCCGGAACGTGACGAGTCGGTCGGCCTCGACATCCGCCTCGACGAGCTGTGAGGTCGTCAGGTGATAGTACTCCAGTGAGCCGTCCACCAGTAACCCGATGTCCGGGTCGACAGTCTCCGGGTCGTCACCCGCCAGCAGACAGGCGATTGCGGGGTGGTCGCGGTCGAAGTGTCGCTGTCCGTCTTCGACGACACCTGCGATGTCGTGGTAGTGTTGCAGCGTATCCGTATGCCGCTCGGAGAGGTCTGAATTCGGTGAAAACAGTGTCTCGATATCCTCGCCTTCCAGTGTGGTCTCTCCGGCGTCGAGCAGTGTTCGCGCTGGGTCGTTCGTCGCTGTAATCGTCGAGCCACACAGCGCGACCATCGGGTCTGCCATGTGGTCGAGCAGCGTCCAGGATGCCATCGATTGCTGTGTTCTCCTCGCTACAGCCTCTTCGGTGTTTGCCCCGCCGGCATCTCGGGGTTCCCGCTCGGCGACGACCACGGGAAGTGTTATTTCCGGGCCCTTCGATATGGCCGCTATGTGTACAGCGCCGCGCAATCTGTGGGAGGGGTGAACCGATGGAACCACTCGACGACCTGACAGTCATCGACGCCTCGGTGACGCTGCCGGGTCCGTACGCTACCTCGATACTCGAACAACTCGGTGCGACCGTCCTCAGCGTCGAGCCGCCCGATGGCGACCCGATACGCCACTGGGAGCCGTCGCGACCGGACGGCCAGAGCGAAATCTTCGCAATGCTTCAGGAGGGGAAAACCACCGTCTCGCTCGATTTGAAGACCGACCGCGGACGGGAACTGCTGACCGACGTGGCCGCCGAGGCCGACGTCTTCGTCGAGGGGTTCCGCCCGGGTGTCGTCGACGACCTCGGCATCGGACCGGAGACGCTGCGAGCGGCCAATCCCGCGCTGGTCTACTGCTCGCTGTCGGGCTTTGGACAGACTGGCCCCCGGGCGGCCCAGCCGGGTCACGCGCTGAACTACGAGGGACTTGCGGGGCTGCTCGACCCTGACGACCCCTCGTTGCCGGGCTATCCGGTGGCCGACTTCGCCGGCGCACAGCTGCTCGTCATCGCGATTCTGGCTGCCATCCGCGAGCGCGACCGGGGCGGGAGTGGGCAGTACATCGACCTCGGACTCTACGAGGTACTCGCCACCTGGAACCGGTGGAATGCACCCTGGGCAGACTCCGAGGAGGGCCCCGACCGCGAGCCACTGGTCGGCGGCGAGTACCCCTGTTACAACACCTACGAGACCGCCGACGGCCGGCATCTGACACTCGGTGTCATGGAGCCACCGTTCTGGGAGACGCTCTGTGAGCGCATCGACCGACCCGACCTCGTCGATACCCAGTTCCAGACCGGCGGCCAGGACAGCGACGCTTACCAGGAACTCCAGTCCGTCTTCGCAAACCGGTCGCTGTCGGCGTGGCTCGAATTGCTCGGCGAGGACTTGCCGGTCGGCCCGGTGAACTCACCAGCAGAGGCACTGACAGACCCCCAACTCGACGCTCGGGAGCACGGTGTTGCACTCGACGGGACAACGGGGACAGTTGCACGACAGTTCGACCTGCCGGTCGCACTCGGTGACGACACCGAGGACAGCGCTGACGCCGCCGACGTGTTTGGCGCTGCCGGCTACGACGAGGCGGCGCTGTCGTCGCTTCGGGACGAGGGGATTCTCAGCGACGAGCGCTGACACCGTCAGGCTCTCCGGTACTGGCGGGCGAGCAACGCAGCACTCCCCAGCAACGCGCCCGCGAGACAGAGAAAGCCGACGCCGAAGCCGGCGACTTCGGCGACGATGCCGACGAATCCCGGGCCGAGTGCGTTCGCTCCGAGGAAGACACCGCGGGCCGCGCCGAGGTCACCGCCGACGTTGTTCGCCGGTGCTGCCTCCATCACGACGGCGTCGGCGATGGGAAACTGCGTCTTGTAGCCGACTGCTGTGACGACTGTGCCCGCCGCGACCAGCGGGAGCGACTGGGCGACGACGATGACCGCGAAGCCAACTGCCGCAAGCAGGAGTCCGACAACGCTGACGAGCAACCGGGGAAAGCGGTCGCTGACCTCCCCTGCGGCGGGTTTGACGACGACGCCGACGAGGAAGATGAGTGCGAACGCGCCGCTTGCCAGCGTCTCCGAGAAGCCACTCGCGACGAGCAAGGAGGGGTAGAAGTTGATGAGACCACCGACGGCGAAATAGAAGAGCGCGTAGGCAGCGAGTCGCTCGCGTTGCCCGCGCGTCGCAAGCAGGCGACCGACGGTCTCACCGGGCGCGAGCGGAACGCGCTCGACCGTGTACGGCTCCCGGTTCCAGAGGCCGAACAGGCCGGTGACGAGCGCGAGGACGACAACGATGGGGAGAAAGGCCCACCGCCAGGTCGCCGTCGCGAGCACGGCCGCGGCGATACCGGCTGCGAGCAGTCCGCCTGCATCCGTGCCGGCAGTGTAGATGCCAAGTGCCCGGCCCCGGGCACTCGAAAAGAGGTCGCCGACCATCGCTCGCGTCGGGCTGGCGTACAACCCTTTCCCGAGGCCGAGCAGGAGAATACCGACGACGAAGCCGGCAACGCCGCCCGGGAGTCCGAGCAACGCAAACGAGGCGAGCAACACCAGAAACGACGGAACGATGATTGTCGCCCGCGAGAGGTGGTCGGAGTAGGTACCACTCGGGAACTGCGTGACCGCGTAGACGAGACCGAATGCCGTCAGTGCAATTCCCGCACCGGCGTCGGTTATGGACAGCGTCTCTCTGATACGGGGCAAAAGCGGCGGGAGGAGAAAGCGCCCGCCCTGGAGGACAGTCCAGCCAAGCGAGAGCACCACCAGCATCTTCGAGCGGTAGCTGGCTGTCGGGAGTGCCGCGCGGAACCGTTCGGTGGACACGGGAGGCGCTATGGAACTGGCCTATTTGAGGCTGGGGAAACGCGCTCACTCCAGTGCGCGCCGGGGGAGGATACGCACGTTCGGGTCGTGTGAGACCGACGCATCGACGGCGAAGACGTCTGCGAGTAACTGTTCGGTGACGACTTCCTCCGGCGGTCCCCAGTCGTACAGCGAGCCATCCTCCAGCGCAATCAGATAGTCGGCAAAGCGAGCCGCCTGCGTGATGTCGTGTAAGACGACGCCGATGGTGACATCGGCCTCCCTGTTGAGTTCGCGAACCGTCTCCAGTACCCGCAACTGGTGGTGCATATCGAGAAAGGTCGTCGGTTCGTCGAGCAGGAGAACGTCCGTCTCCTGTGCCAGCACCATCGCAATCCAGGCGAGTTGTTTCTGTCCGCCGCTGAGCTGGTCGAGTGGCTCCGACCGCAGGTGGTCGATGCCGGCAAGCGAGATTGCGCGGTCGACGGCACGGTGGTCGTCCTCGTCGACAGCCTCGAAAAAGCCCCGGTGTGGATACCGGCCGTGATAGGCGAGGTCTTCGACCGTCAGCGAGGTGGGTGCATCGCGCTCCTGTGAGAGGATGCCGAGTTCCCGTGCGAGTGCCGACTGGTCGTACTCCTGGAGGTCGGTGCCCCGCAGGAGCACCTGCCCCGTGTCGGGGGCCAGTTGTGCGGAGAGTGCTTTCAGGAGCGTACTTTTGCCGCTGCCGTTGGGGCCGACCAGTGCCGTAATCTCCCCGGCCGGGATAGCGATTCGGGGACACTCGACGACTGGCTCGTCGGTCTCCGGATACCCGACCGCGATGTCGTCGGCGAGAACAGCACTCTCGACGGAGAAGTCGCCGGATGCGTCCTGGCACAACTTCTCGCGGGTTTCCGACTCCGAGGGCGTCACAGCCGACCGACCTCCTGCTGTTTGCGCATCAGATAGAGGAAGTACGGCCCGCCGATGAGCCCGGTGACGACGCCGACAGGAATCTGCTGGGGAGCCAGCGCGAGACGCGCGCCCACGTCGGCGACGACCAGCAATGCGGGGCCGGCGAAGGCACAGCCGAGTATCACCCGGCGGTAGTCGGTGCCGACCAGCATCCGGACGACGTGCGGGACGACCAGTCCGACGAAGGCGACGATACCGGCGACAGCGATGGCGCTGGCAGCCGCGAGGATGCCGACTGCCGACAGGCCGAACCGTGCCCGTTCGACGGACATCCCGAGTGACTGTGCGGTCTGCTCGCCGAGCAAGAGGAGGTTGAGCTGGCGCGAACCGGCAACGGCGAGACCGACGGCGAGCAGCGTCGGGACGAGGGCGATACGAACCTGCTCCCAGCCGGTGCCGGTCAGTGAGCCACGCGTCCACTCGATGGCCGCCTGGACGACACCGATATCCTCGGCGAAGAAGAACAGTCCCCACTGCAGTGACTCGAAGATGACGCCGACGAGGATACCCGCGAGTACCAGCCGAACCGGGCTGGTACCGCCCTGCCAGGCGATGGCGTAGACGATGAGGAAGGCAACAGCACCACCCAGTGCCGCAATCAGCGGGAGGAAGGCGGCGAGACCACCGAGGACGACCAGTGCGAAGAGGACTGCCAGTCCAGCCCCGGAACTGACGCCGAGGACGAACGGACTGGCGAGTTCGTTGCGTGTAACCCCCTGGAAGATGGCACCGGAGACGGCCAGCCCCATGCCGGCGAGGATACCGACGAGAACGCGCGGCAGTCGGATACTCCAGACGACGAGCGTGCGCCGGCTCATCTCAGGCAGTTCCCCGCCGAGGAGGAAGGCGTTCCACATCGCCGGGTCGAACAGCACGTCCGGGTCGAACACTGTCCGCCACGCCTCGGCCAGTGTCATCGAGTAGGTGCCGAGACTGACCTGGACGATACCGGCGGCGACGACGATGGCGGTACTGGCGACGGCGGTGAGCACCAGCGAGCGGTCGAAGACCGCTAGCATGCGGGCGAGGGGGGACGCCCGGCCAGCCTCACTCGCCATCTGTGATGATGTCGGCCAGTTCCCCACGGTCGAAGAGCGTCCCATCGAAGGTGTCGGGGTAGAACGTCTCCGCCGTGCGTTCGGTCAGGAAGAGGTTGAAAATCGGCCCTTGATAGATGGGGCCGCCGCGGTAGACGTTGCCGTTCTGGACGGCAGTGAGGCTGCTGGCGGCGCTGTGTTCCTGCATGAATCCGAGCACCGTCGACTCGAACTCACTGGCCGTCTTGCTTTCATGCCCACGAAGGAGAATATACTCGGGGTCGATTTCGAGCATCGTCTCGTAGTCGATTTTCGCGCGGTTGGATTCGCTGAGTCCCGCCACGCCCGACCCGGCGAGTGCGTCTTCGACGCCGAGGTCGTGGAGGTGTTTCTTGTTGGTTCCCTTGTCGGTGATGCGGTAGGGAGAGAACTCCTCGGGTTCGTCACTGCCGGCGAAGGCAAGCAGTGCGTTGGGCCGTTCGGTCGCCGGAGGCAGGTTCGACTGCACCGTCGCGATGACCTCGTCGTGGACGGATTTGAAGGCCTGATAGCGTTCCTGTTGCTGGAAGAGCTCGGCGACTTTCCCGAAGGCCTCGTACATCGTGTAGTACCGGTAGTCGTGCCAGGAGTCCGTCCGGCGGAAGATAGCGTTGCCGAGGAAGGGGCCAACCGTCGAGGCAATCTGGTCGACATCGTCCGAGTCCAGCCCGAAGAAGTCGTTCTGTGTCAGCCACTGCGGGTCGGTCAGGTGGACGTCGTTGTCCAGTTCGAGATAGAGTTCCTTGTCGATGCCGCTCTTGCCGACGAGCGTCGTTATCTCGTCTTTGTCGACGGAGACACCGTCCAGTTCCTCGAGATGGTCGGTGTGGAATCGACCGCTGTTGCCGATGGCGGTCAGTCCGTCGGCCTGTCCCAGCGCGATACCCATCTCGGCATAGCCGGGGAAGTACGTCTCCCAGGACTCTGGCACGCTCTCGAAGGAGATGGTGCCGACGGGAGCCATCTCGACCTCGTAGGGTGTCGCAGTCGGCGTGGCGGTGTCGTCGCCACTGCTGGTTGCAGTCCCGGTCGGTGTGGTACTGTCGCCGTTATCTTCGTCTCCCTGGTCATCGTCCCCGCCGACACAACCCGCGAGAGCCGTTGTCCCGACGGCTGTGGCGGCTGTTCCTTTCAGAAAGGTTCGGCGCGTCTGCGCTGAATTCTGTCGCATATTTTTAGGCTAGCCTAAAACTATCTTAATCGCTTCGATTTTGGCTGGCCTAAAGCACAGTCGATACTCTCTGGAAGTCGAATAAGTAAGTAACGGTCGAAAACGAGTTAGCGCGACTGGGCTACAGCGCGTTGGCGACAGCGGGTGCGACGCTCACTTCGCTGACTGGGCGTTCGATGGTGTCGGTGCCGTAGACGGCTTCGACGCCGGCACGGGAGAGTTTCAGGAGTGCATTCGAGGCAAGCAGCGGGTGGACGCAGGTGACGAAGACCCGGTCTGCACCCCGGTCGTCGAGGACAGCGACGGACTCGCTCATCGTCGACCCGGTGGCGATGATGTCGTCGACGAGCACCACGTCTCGGCCGGTGCAGTCGGCGTCGCTGGGAGCGATTTCGACCTCTGTGCCGGAGTGGCGCGTCTTCTGGAAGTAGTCTGTCTGGCCGCGGCCGTAGGCCGTCGCTGCCGAGTTGGCGAGGTCGGTTGCGCCTTCGTCGGGTGCGAGAAAGAGTGGGTTGGTCAGGTCGTCCGGAAGCGGGCCCGCGAGCAGTCCCGCGGCGTCGACTGCCTGGGTGGGGACGTCGAAGTAGTCACAGACTGTGGACTCGTGGGGGTTGACCGTCAGGACGCGGTCGGTGCCCGTCGAGAGTGCGCGGGCAACGGCGCGAGCGGAGACTGGCTCTCCCGTCTCGAAGGCATCGTCCTGGCGTCCATAGCCCATGTAGGGGAGGACGGTCGTGACCTCGCGTGCCCCTGCTTCCCTGGCGGCGTCCTGTAACTGCAACACCTCGACGTGGGCCTCGTCGGAGACTGTCGACGCAACGACGACAGCGTGGTCGCCTGGGTCGTCGATTCGAACGATTCCCTCGCCGTCTGGAAATCGTTCGTACTCGACACCCGCGAGTTTCTCGCCCAGTTCTGCGGCGAGTTGGGCCGCCAGCGCCTGCGATGTTGACCCGGAGACAATCATGTGCGAGCAGTCGCTATCCGGCCTAAACCGCTTTTCGATACGACCTCTCGCGTCGCTCGTCGTGACGAGTCTGGGAGAATTCGTACGGAGTCGTCGCCCCGTATTCGCGAGCGGAAACGGGGTTCCGCCGACTGTGGCGACTGACTCGAACTACCTCACTTCCACTCGGTGTAGCCGCACTTGCCACAGTGCGTGCGGTCGTCGTGTTCTGCCAGGAACGCGTCGCCACAGCGGGGACACTGTTCGCGGTCGGTGCTGCCGTCGTCGTTGTAGAGTTCGTGTCGGGCCATTATGCTTCCTCACCTTCTTCGCTGTCACCGTCAGCGATAATCTTGTTGCGTTCGAGCATGTGGGCTTGCTCGACGTCCTGTGCGTCCTCGGGGCTGTCGTAGACCTTTGCGTGGCCGACGGTCTTGCGCATCCCGAACTTCGTGTCGAGTTTGCGGACGACCACTTCTTCGGCGTCCTTGTTCAGCATGGCTGCAAGTGAGTCGCGCACGGAGAGTCGGGACGGGGTCGCCTCCTCGTGGCTCATCTCGAACCGGACATCTGTCCGGTGCAACATCGGGTTCTCGTCTTCCGCGATGATATCGATATCCATGTTGCTGTATCTTCCCGCTGAGGCGCGTAAAAGGATTTCGAAGGGCGTGGGCAAAACCGCCCGTCAACATAACTGACCAGAGTCTCTATCGTGTCGAATGCGCAGTTTCACGCTCGGTACCGTCTGGGACATCCCCATTCGTGTCAACGCTTCATTGCTTGTCTTCATCCCGGTTCTGGCCTGGCTCATCGGCACCGGTGAACAGATATCGCTGTATATCGGCCTCATCGAGGCCATTGCGCCGGTGACACTGGATGCCGCTGGCCTCGTCGGCCAGCGCTGGACGGTGGGTATCCTCGCGGCTCTCGGCCTGTTCGTGAGTGTCGCGCTTCACGAACTCGGGCACGCCTACGCTGCGATGCGCTATGGCATCGGCGTCGAGTCCATCACGCTCTGGATTCTCGGCGGGCTTGCACGACTCTCTGAGTTCCCGAAGGAGTGGAACCGGGAGTTCTGGATTGCCGTTGCCGGCCCGGCGACGAGTCTCCTCTTGGCGGGGGTCTGTCTCCTTTCGCTGTCGTACATCCCAACGTCGGCACCCGTCGCCGTCTTCGTGGTCGGTTGGCTGGCGGTCACCAACGTCGTTTTGACGGTGTTCAACATGGTACCGGCGTTTCCGGTGGACGGCGGCCGCGTCCTCCGTGCGCTGCTGGCTCGGTCGCGACCCTACGGGAGTGCGACACGTATCGCCGCTGGCGTCGGCAAGGGCTTTGCCGTGCTGTTTGCGATTGTCGGCGTCTACGTCTTCAGTCCGATTCTGATTCTCCTCGCTTTCTTCATCTACGGCGCAGCCAGCAGCGAGTCACGGATAGCTGTCATGGGTGACCTGCTGGACGGTCTCAGTGTCGGTGACATCGTGACGGATACCCAGGGTGTCTCCGCCGACACGACTGTCGACAATCTCTTCCCGCGATTGCTGTCGGCCCGCCGGAGCGACCTGCCGGTTGTCGACCGCGACGGAACGGTCATCGGTGCCATCACCGCCAGTGCGGTGCGTGGGGTGGACACCGACGCCTACCCGACCACGCGGGTCGAGTCGCTGGTGACGACCGACCTCCCCCGAGTCGACGCTGAGATGGGTGCCTTCGAGGCGCTGATGGAACTCGCACAGACGGAAAGCGACGTTGCACTGGTCGAACGAGCCGGCCGGACAATCGGCCTCGTCTCGCAGGCGGACTTCAGCACGGCACTCGGCTTCCAACAGAGCAACGAACCGTTCTGAACCAGCCTTTTGATTTTGCTCCCCGTAGCACTATCCGATGGAAATATCTTCGACGCGCCGGCAGTTTCTGGTCGCCGCTGGCCTCACCGCGCTGGCGGGCTGTCAGGGGGATTCGGAGACGCCAAGAGCAACGGAGTCGCCGACTGCAACGCCGACAGGAAATCCCGCAGTTGGCGAGGTCTCACAGCAGGGCACTCTCGAACTGACCAGTCCCGCATTTGCGTCGGGTGAGCCGATTCCGGCGGGGTGGAATCCAGCTGATGCCGTCGAAGGCACGAACGACTTCGGCAACGCCGACTACGGCGGCCCGGCACCGCCGGAGACGACCCACACCTATCGGTTCAAGTGCTTCGCGCTGGAGACGACTCTCGACCTCTCTGCGTCGGCGACTATCGAGTCCGTCGGCACGGCGATGGAGGGGAACGTCTTCGCGCAGACGCAGTTGACCGGAACGTACAGTCCACAGAATGAGTAGGTTACTCGACGCCGACTTCGGCGAGCAGATGTGAGATGTGCAGGCGGTCGTTCGTCCCCTCCTTGAGGTCCATGTCGATGTCGCCGGCCAGTCGGTGGAGTTGTGCCAACTCGTTCCCGGAATAGCGCGAGCGGGCGACCGTCAGCACGTCTTCGAGTACCTCGGTGCCGCTGTAACCCTCGTCGACGAGCAACTCATCGAGCGTCGAGCGAGCGTCCGTGAACTCGCCGGCTTCGGCGGCGGTCAACATCTCACCGACGCGCTCGTCGACGCCGACGCCCGACAGCGTCTCGTAGGCGGCGTTCATCGTAATCTCGCCTTCCTGTTCGTAGGTGGTCTGTGCGCTCAGGATTGCCTTCCGGAGGTCGCCGTTTGCGGCCCCGGCGACGTACTCCAGGCCGTCCTCGTCGTGGTCGGCATCCTCTGTGTCGACGATGTCGGCCAGCACGTCGACGATTTCCGACTGGGTCGGTGCACGGACGGGCACCGGAAAACATCGCGAGCGAATCGCGGGAATCAGCGAGGAGGGCTGGCGTGTCGCGATGACGAACTGCGTCGCTTCGTAGTACTGCTCCATCACGCGCCGGAGCGCCTGCTGGAAGTCCTCACGCATTCCCTCGGCGTTGTCGAGTAAGAGTGTCCGGTAGTCACCGCTGACTGGCGAGTAACTGGCCGACTCCTTCAGGACGTGATTGATGAGGTCGGCTTTCGAGGAGTCCCGGCGGCGTTTCGCGTCGATAAAGCGCCCGAAACGGGGGTCGTCGCCCAGTTCCTTCTTGCTCATCGCGAAGAAGTCGGCGACGTTGATTTCGGTGCGGTCGGCGTCGGGCTTGGCGTGGGTCTCCCGGGTGAGTGCGCGCACTGCAGCGGTTTTGCCACTCCCCTTTGGTCCGTGTACGACGAGGTTCATCGGCTCCTCGATTGCCCGTTCGAGGTGGTCTCGAACCTCCTCCTGTGGCAGGTCGTCGAGAGCGGGCGCGTGTGCCTCCGTCCACAGTGGCGCGTCCATTGCCGCGGGGTAGGTCACCCCCGCGTACAAATGTTGCTGTTCTCCCAGCCTCGGACGTGCGTGCAACGGCCTCGACTGCCTGGTGTCTCTCCTACATAGTTCACAAAAATGATAGATATACTTATACGAGTGCACTGCTGATTTCAGAGCAGTGCACCGACACCGGACGCCGTCGCTCGGGCGTCCAGCCAGTACCCATGTTCGACGATGACCCCGCCCGCGAGACGACGTTTCTCTACGAACTCGCCCGTGAAGCCGATATCTCTGCGCTGGTGGCACATCTGAAACGCGGCAATACGCCGACGGTTCGCCGCCGGAGTGCGGAGGTACTCGGTGACCTCTCAGACACCGGCCTCTCCGAGGAGGAACAGGAGGAGGTCATCCAGGCGCTCATGCAGGCGACCCGTGAGGACGACGACGACAGCGTCCGTGCCCGTGCTATCGACGCCCTCTACCGGTACGGACAGGACGCACTCGACCGCCTGATTGCCGAGATGGCCAACATCGACGTGCGTGACGCGCCGGAGTGGGTCACCTCGCGAACACTCGTCGGCTGGCTCGAAGCAGAGTACCCCGAGTTCCGGATGGTCGCGGCCGCCGCACTGGGCCGTATCGGCGACGAGGATGTCGTCGAACCGCTGGTCGACGCGTTGACCGACCCGGCCCCTCGGGTACGCGAGCGTGCGGCCCGTTCCTGTGGGCAACTCGGCGACACCCGCTGTGTGCCGGCACTTGCGAAACGCCTCGACGACAGCAACCAGCTCGTCAAACGGGCCGCTGCCAACGCGCTGGGCGCTCTCGGCACCGAACGCGCGCTCAAGGCGCTGGTGCCCGTGGCACGCGCCGACGACGACGAACTCCGTCGGATTGCCGTCGACGAACTCGGACAGTTCGGCAGTCTCGAACCCGTTGTCGTCCTTCTCCGCGCACTCGAAGACGACTCGGAGTCGATTCAGCGCACGGCCTTGCTCTCTCTCATCCAGCTTTTCGTGGAGGCTCCCGACGCCGAGAGCCGGGAGATTCGGGACACGGTCGCCGACCAGCTCACACGCATGGAGACTGCTGCGGTCGTCACGCCGCTGTTGGACGTGATGGAAGAGAGCCAGCGGTGGGCGGTTCGGCGCAACGGTGCGTGGCTTCTGGGACAGGTGACCGACCCCGACGGCGAGTACCGTGATGCGGTCTATGACTGTCTCATCGACGCGCTGGACGACCCCGACGACCTGACCGCAGACCTCGCTGCGGCGAGTCTGGTCGACCTCCCGAGTGACGAACTCGAACGACGACTGCTCATCATCGTCAAAAACGAGGATGGCTCGCCCGAGGTCATCGAGCGAGCCGAGGCGATTCTCGAGGAAATCGGGAGCGACCCGACACAGGAACTGGTGACGACCTCCGTCGACTACACCTACGTCGCCGACCCCGCGGACTACACCAAACAGAAACGCGAACAGGAAGACGACAGTAACTGAGGCCGCTTTTAGCGTCCGGCTCGCTCGTCTGCGGTAAAGGTGTTCTCGCTGGCCGTAATCGACAGGTCGAACAGTTCGCTCAGGACGTTCAGCGTCGACGCGGACTGCCGATTCTCGTCGATATAGAAGTGTGCAAGCGCGTCACTGCGCTCCAGGCGCTGGCTCAACACGTGCAGGAACTTGAAGACGGTCTGTACCTGGAACTTCCCGATAATTTCCGAGAGGATGTCGAACTCGACGGAGAGTTTCCCCTGTGTCGTCTCCTGTTCTTCGAGGATGCGCGAAATCGTCTCTCCGAGTTCCTGCAAGCCCAGTGCACTGTCCAACTGTACGACTTCCAGTGGCATCGCCTCGATATCGATGCCCTCGACGCCGGCAAGGGGGCTTGCTTTCGTCGTGAGGACAATCGTCCAGGCCGGCCACTCGTCGAGGCGTTCGTTGAGGAGTTGAATCCGCCGCGCTGGCGTCGTCGTCACGAACAACACGATGTCACAGGGCGAGACGAAGTGTGTCCGGGCGTTGTCCGCACCGGTGCTGTTGGTCGGCGCTCGCACGAGGACGTTCCCTGTGCCGTCGATATCGTCAGCGACGTGGACACCCGACTCCATGAGCGGTTCGACGTGCTCGAAGATGTGTTGTTTGAACCGCTGGATACCGTCGTTCTCGTCGTGACTCTGTCCGCTGGTCTCGCAGTACGGGCAACTCCAGTGTACCTGGAAGTCCTGTTTCGTCACGCGCTGGCTGTGGTGTTCGAGGAGATGCGATTGCACCTGTTCGACTGTCTCCGCTCTGCTCGCCGACCAGGCAGTGAACGAACAGTGCCGGCACCGCCAGCGGTGAACCATACGTCGCTTTCTCCCTTCGGTAATATAGGCTTTCATCATATCGACGGCCTGGTACCCCTCCCGAACGGCACGAACAGATAGCTCACACTACATTTTCCTACCTCTCGACAGAGCGCTGTCTGTCCTCGATGTACGCAATCGCGCCCAGAATGTTGACGACCGGCAACGCTGCCGCGTGTATCCACATACTGTCAGGGTCGTCAGTGCGTCGCCGGAGGTCGAGATAGACACCGACCGGGATTGCCAACTCCAGCGTGAGAAAGGCAACGCTCCCAAGTCGGAGTAGCCGCGAGTACGACGTAAACAGCGACGTATACCCCACGAGACTGGCGACGAGCATACACCACACGACGAACAGCCCGAACAGTTCGGGAACTATCATGATGTGTACCGCACGCTCGGAGGGGTCGGACATCGGTTCGACGTATGACCCCTCGATTCATAAAGCCGGACGGAGCGCCGTCGATGGGACTCCATCTCGCGGGTGCAGTCTTGACAAGCGCTAACTGTTCTCCCGCCGACACCCGCATATGGTTCGACCCTACCGTGAGAGCGATGCCGAGACGCTCTGGGAACTGAAGCGCGGTTTCGAACTCTCTCTGGCGACCGACACCGGCGACGACACGAAGGAGGCGACCTACCGCGAGAAGCTCGACGACGACTACCGCGCGTCGTATCTGGAGTGGGTCGACCGCTGTGTGGCCGAGACCGACCGCGCCGTGCAGGTGGCCGAACGCGACGGCGAGGTCGTCGGCTACGTCTTCGTCCTCCCCGAATCGCTCGCACACATCTGGGACAGCGCTGTGTTGAACGAGCTGTTCGTCGTCGAAGCCGCCCGCGGGACGGGGGTTGCCGACGACCTGCTGGATGCGGCGCTTGCACTCGCCCGCGACCAGTCGCTACCGCTCGACCGTCTCGTCCTCGACGTGGACGCCGACAACGAGCGCGCGATGGCCGTCTACGACCGCTGGGGCTTCGAACACTGGGGCGAGATGGTCGCCCGACCGCTCTGAGTCTGTGCAGACCGAGAGAAACGCTCCATTTCTCTCTGTGGTGAACCGGGACGGGCAACTGGACACTCGTGACGTTGTCCAACAGACATTGGATCGGCTCTGCGACGATTCGATGACCGTACGAAGATTCGACGCTTGGACGCGAACACGTTTTTCCATGCGATATTTTCACCCGGATGTCGTGACGTTGCAGAACAGCAACCAACCGGGCGAATCGGGCGACTGACCGACCTCACCGATTCCAACCACGATAGCAAACACATCATGCGCGTACCCATTCCAACGAACCGACTTGTCGCACTCACACTCGCCGGTGCACTTCTGACAACACTCGCCGCTGGCGCTCTCGCGTTCCCCGGACTCGGACTCGTGGCCGATCAGAGCAGTAGTTCCCCGTCTGCGAACGTGTCCCCAGGCGAGCAGCTCACCGCCGACGAACCGACTCCGAATCAGAACTTCACACCTGCCGCCCAAACTCAACCCAGTGGCGGCGAATACGAAGAGGAAGACGACCACGAGGAAGAGGAGGATGAGAAAGACGACCACGAGGAAGAGGAGGATGAGAAAGACGACCACGAGGAAGAGGAGTGAGGCGTCAAAAGCGATGATTGGACAGAAAGTAGCTGAACGCTTTGGGAACTCCCACCGGGTGTTCGACTGCTGTGATACGACGTTTCGAGTGCGAGCGACAGGTATCGGTGCGGACACTGCGACTCGTCGCGCACGGCAGACGGCACTCGAACTCGAAGGGAAACTCGACGCCTTCGACGACACAAGCACCGTCAGCCAACTCAACCGGGCGGGTGTGATCCGGAACGAACACGTTGCTCGAATTGTCCGTCGCGGACTCGAGTACTACGAGCGGACGAACCACGTTTTCGACATCCACCAGGGCCGCGTCGAACACGACCTGAAAGCGTACCTCTGTGGTGAGAATACGTCGCTCCCAGAGACGTTCGAGACGGGAACTATTACCCTCGAAGGCAGGAAAGTTAGTACCGACGTACCGCTCGACCTCAACGGCCTCGCCAAAGGATACATCGTCGACAGAGCTGCGGCCGAACTCGATGGACTCGGTCGGTGTGGGTTTCTCAGCGGCGGTGGCGATATGTCTCCGCCGACTGGCCCCGTCGCAATCGAGAGTCCCTACGGCGATTCGCAGGCGCTCCGAACGCTCGATACGGAGTGGTCTGTCGCCACGTCGGGCGGCTACCGCCGGGCACGCGATGGAACCGACCACATCTACGACCCAACTGACGGGCGACTCGGCTCTCGGCACGACTCAGTTACCGTCCTTGCCCGGCGTGACTGTATGGAGGCCGACGCACTTGCGACAACGCTTGCGGCACTCCCACTCGAGGAGGCGCTGACGCTGGCCGACGACTGGGCTGGAATCGAGGCGTTTGTCGTCCACAGCGGCGTCTTTCATACAACCGAGGGGTTCGATAATCATGTCCTCGACACGTAAACAGCGAATCACGGTCATCGCACTTGTCGTTCTCGTCGTGACGGTGCCGGTGCTCTTGCAAATCGGCGATGTTCGTGCACGGCAAGCGACCGAACAGAAACAGTCCGAACTGGTCAACCAGACCATCTCGACGCGACACGCACCGAGTGACTACGACGGGGACGGCATCTCTGATGCGACCGATGCGTGTCCGACGCGTCCGGAGACGAACAACGGCTTCCAGGACGGTGACGGCTGTCCGGATGTCGTCGAAACGACGGGAGCCTCCTGATGGGACAACTCATCTGGCTTCTCGACCGCGGTGCGGCCCTCGTCGCGTACCCTGCGCTGTATCTGGCGGTTCTCACGGGTGTCTTCTACAATACAGCGGCGTTCGGAATGCTCCACGACGCCGCCCGGCGCGTTCATATCGAACTCTCAGTCTTTGCGATGCTCGTTACACTGCTTCACGCCGGGCTTGGCGTGCTCGATGCCTGGTTCGTCGTCTCCGGCCAAGCGCCAGCCCCGGCGTACTCGATGTCGTACTTCCTCGGCGGCGTCGCTGTCGGCGTCGGTTCCCTCCTGTTGTTGGTCGTTGCCGTGCTGGGGTTTCTCGACGCAAACCGCTTCAGCCAGCCGTGGGGTGCGCGTGTTGTCCACTCGTTTGCTTACGGTGGATTCGTGTTCGGGACGATTCACGCCGCGGCAGTCGGCACTGACATCCCGGGACTCATCCGCCCCGTGATTGCACCGACCGTGATGTTTCTCGTCTATATTCTCCTGTTGCGCGTGCTCGTATTGCGCGGTCTCGCGGGGAGTCCCACCGCGAGTTAGTACTGATCCCACAGTCCGAGGAGCCGGTCTACCACACGGTCGGTGAACGACTGTCGATGTACCGTGTAGAGATACTTGACACGCTCCGGGTCAGCCACCTCGTAGACGACGCTTCGTCCGTCGCGTTCTTTCTCGACGAGGTCAGCCTCGGCGAGATTCGAGAGATGCCAGGAGATAGTCGACTGTGCCTTGTCGATGCGCTCGCTCAACTCCGTCGTCGAGAGCGAGCCGTCTGTGAGCAGGTGAGCGAGGATACGGCGGCTGTACTCCCTGCGCAGTGCGTTCATCACGACCTGGTCTTCCTCCTCGAATTCGGCCGCAGGATAGTATCGCGTGTATTTGCCATCATCAGACACGTCAACCAATCCCTCGTCGGCGAGCCAGCGGAGTTGGTACTGTATCGTCCCTTGGGCGTAGTCGAGCGACTCGAGTAGCGCCCGGAAGTTGGTGCCGGGATTGTCAGCAACGTGTTGGTATATCCTCCGGCGAGAGGTCAGTTCGAGCTCTGAATCCGACATTTCTCACTCCCTCGCCAACGCCAGGAAAAACGTCAGGAGACCACCGAGGATGAGTACGGCACTGCCGTGTTCGAGTAACTCGAGGGTGGCGTAGGGGAAATACGGGAGCAGGAAATACTCGAGAAAGACGATGAGTCCGTAGACCGCGAACATCGCGTAGCCGACACTGACGACCGCCATCCGACGGTCGCGCTCTCGCCGCCAGCCGAGGAAACTGAGCACACTCAGAACCGCTGCGACGACGAAGATACCGAGACTAATGTACTGTTCGAGTAGCTGAGCGAGTGTCATATCTGTCCCCTGAATAGACCCACCGTGGGTTCACTCAATTCAGACGTTCAGACAGGGAAGACAAAACGGTTCGCGTCCAACCATCGAATCGTAAATCGAACAGATACTTCACTGGCTGTCGGACTGGTCATACTATGGTCTCCGATATGCCCTCCCGCAGAGCGGTGCTTGTCGCCGGTGGTGGTCTGCTCGGCAGTGCCGTCGCCGGCCGCCTCGCGGTGTCCCGCGGTTCCTCGTCGCCGGACGCGTTCGAGGCGGCGTGGCCGATGGCTCGCCACAATCCCGCAGGGACGTCCTACGCATCGGGTATCGACGGCCCCAGCGACGACGTGGAAGTCCGGTGGACACACACCGTCGAGGACACCGGCTTTCGCGCGCCGACACCCATCGTCGCCGACGGTCACGTCTACGTGGCTGGGCGCGGTCTCGTCGCAGTCGACGCCGACGACGGTACCGAGCAGTTTCGCTATCCAGAATCGTCGATAGCCCCGCCTGCGGTCGCCCGGGCGGCGGCCTACCGGACGCCGACGGTCGTGATGGCCGACAGGCAGACCATCGGTATCCACGGCCGCGGCGGCCCCTCACTGCTCGGTCGGCGGCCGGCGACGGACCGGTGGACAGCCGGGAAGACCGACGACGCTGACTTCTTCAGCGGTGCGACAGAGACGCCGCCCGTCGCCGTCGATGGGACGGTTCTGGCCTACACCGCAGGCGGACTCTCGGCCATCGATGCCAGTTCCGGAACGATTCGCTGGCAGACCGAGCGAACCCACGGTCGGCCAGTCGTCCGCGACGGGACTGTCTACGCGCTCAGTCTCGGCTTCGTCAACAGTTTCGACCTGGCGACTGGTGCACACAGCACTGTTGCGAGACTCGATGATGCTCCCCGGTCGGTGACTGCCACGCCAGACCGTCTCCTCGTCTACACACACGAAGCTCTCATTGCTATTTCCTACGACGGCACAATACAGTGGGAGTATACTCATTCCGAGGACCCATCGCTGGAGGAGATTCCGCCAGCAGTCGCAGACGGCGTCGCGTATGTGAGTTTCTCCGTCGATGGCGAGGACAGGATTCTGGCGCTGGATACGAGCGACCGGACGGTTCTGTGGGAGGCCCCGTTTACCGTCAGAGAGTCTGCTGGGTACGGCCCCTCGCTGGCGGTGTCAGACTCGATGGTGTACCTGCCGACAGAGTCACAGGGTATCGTGGCACTCGACCGTTCCGACGGCCGTGTTCGCTGGCAGTTCGACGTGGACACGTCGCTGTCCTGGTCGTCGGTCACACTTGACGCAGGACGGGTGTACGCCTTCGTCGACCGGACGCTGTACGCACTGGAGGAAGCATGAGCGGCACAGAGAGACACCGCAATGTGACGACCGGAACACTGCTGTCTGATGCGGGGGAACTCCTCCGCCGGGAGCCACGGGTCGTCGTGGCCTTTCTTTTGGCTGGAATCGTCGTGACCGGTGTCGACGCGCTCCGCCGTGGTGACCCCGTCACGACCGTTGGTTTTGCGAGTTTGCTCGACGGTCACTTCTCGGTCAAGTTCGGGCTGGTCGTCCGCATCATTTCCCAGGCGTGGACTCCCCTGCCGGCGATGTTCAGCCTCCGTCCGGGGTGGCTGGTCTGGACGGTCGGACTGGAACTGCTCCGAACCGCCGCCATCATCGGTGCGGGAGTCTACGGCTTCGCGCGGCTCCTGGAGACGCCGCTCTCGCTCGCCGCAATCGTCCGATATGCTGCTGTCTTTGGGGCACTGACACTGTTTTCGTTCAACGCTGACGTCGGGGTCGTGCTCGGGGTGCCACTCCTGATTCTGCTTTTCGCGGTGCTGGTTCGACTGGTCGCCGTGCCCGCGTATCTCGTCGCCGGCGACTCGATATTCGGCGCATTCCGGCGGAGTTGGTACCAGACCTACGGCTACGGCTGGGCGATTTTCGGTGTCGTCATCGCTGTCGGCTTTGCCAACCACGCACTGTCGAGTATCCCTGCGGTGGGGCCAGTCGGCAGTGGCCTTGCCGCCGCGTTTCAGGTCGGTGCGGTTGCCGCTCTCGTCCGCTCCATCGACTAGTTCTGTGGGTCGAACAGTTCTTCGAGCACTTTCTGCTGGGCGGCACGCAGATGCTGGTGGTAGGTCGGCCGCGAGATGTCCATCGCCTCGGCGAGTTCGTTGCCGTCGATGCCACGCGGCCACTCGAAGAAGCCGCCGAGGAAGGCCGTTCGAAGTGCAGTCTCCTGGCGGTCGGTGAAGCGGTCTGAGAGCGCGGCGCGGAACTCCTGGCGGGTCTCGACGGGGCGTTCGTGCTCGTGGTAGCTGACGAGGTCGGTGTTCGGGTATCGGTCTTTCACGAGGTCGAACAGGTCGCGTGCTTCTGCCTCGTAGGGCAACTCGACGGTGAAACGGGCGACCCCCTTGGTGGCGGTGACGTTGCGCGGTACCGCGCCGTGTTCGGTCACGAGTCCGATGAGTGACTCTTCGACGACCACCTCCAGCAGACACTCGTCTTCGTGGTCGACGATGAGCTTTGCCTGGCTGACGGCTTCGTCTTCGCGGGCCAACTCGACCAACTCGTCGCCGTCGATACCCTCGCCGGTCAGATACAGTTTCAGGCTGCCGTCCGAGCGGTAGTCGGTGCCGGCGGAGGTGATCGTGCAGTTGCCGGCCCGCGAGAGTCGCGTGAACAGCAGTTCGGAGTCGTCGACCGAGAATTCCAGTTCGATGACGTGGTCGGCATCGAGAATGCGACCGCGCTCGACGGCGTTGATGGCGTTTGCCACGGCCCGCCCGAGCGCGCCGAGGACGACCTGTTCGCGCTGGTCGAACGCGCCGACTTCGTCGGCGAAGACGGCCACGACACCGTAGGTCGTGTCGGTGTACACCAGTGGCAGGACGATACAGGCTGCGACGCCGTCGGCGTCGTCCATGCCGGCACAGTGTCCGTCTGGCTGCTCGCTGATGTCCTCAATAATCTGAGGCGTCCCCTCCCGGTAGGCGGTCGCGACCGGGTCGTCGCCGGTGAGGTCGAAGGAGTGGTCGTCGATATCCGCAGACGCTTCGCCGGCCAGTGCCCGCGGCGTGAGCGTCTCGCTGGCGACGTCTGGCTGTCCCATCCACGCGAAGGTGTAGGGTTCAGCCGCTGCCAGCACCTCGACGACGTCTGTCGCCAGTTCCTCGCGTGTCGTGGCCTGGACGAGCACCTCTATCGTGTTCTCGATGAGGCCGTTGATGCGTTCGAGCACCATCTCGATGTGTTCGCGTGCCTCTCGCACCTCGCGTTCACGCTTCGCTCGCGTCGACGCGGCGGCGGCGGCCGTCGCCAGCAGCGCCAGCACCTGCTCGTCAGTCTCGTCGAAGGCGGCCGGTTCGGTCGCACCCACGGTGATGGTGCCGTGGACGCCCATCGGGTAACACATTGCCGAGACGACTTCGTCGTCCGGGCCGAACTCCCGTTCGGTGATGTCGTCGATGACACGTGACTCGCCGGAGCCGAAGACCTTCCCGGGGAGTCCCTCGTCGATGTCGTAGACGGGGCGCTCGCCCAGTAACTCCGTCGTCGTCTCGGTGGATGCACCTGGGACGAGTACGCCCTCGTCGGCGTCGTACAGCCGAACCATGTTGATATCGAAGCCGAGGACATCCCGTGCGGCACCGGCGACGATTTCGGCAACTTCCTCCCGCGAGCGCGCCTGCATCAGCGACTGCGTGGTGTTGAGCATACCCGACAGCCGTTCCTGGTGGGACTCCCGTTCGGCCTCGTACTTGCGCTGTTCGAGCAGGTAACTCACCCAGTCGGTCAGCAGGTCGACGAAGGTCTTCTCGGACTCGGAGAACGTCTTGGCCCGCGGCTCGGTGTCCGCAAAGCAGACCGTGCCGTACTGCTCGCCATCAACCTCGATAGCCGCGCCGAGATAACACGCCAGTCCCGACGTCTGGAAGGCGGGGTCGTCTTCCATCCCCTGTTCGACAGCGTCTTCGACGGCGAAGGGGTCTACCGACCCAATTGTGTGACGGCAGTAGGCCTCGGAGAGTGGCACGGTCAGCCCCGCTTCCGTGACCGGGTGGTCGCCGATGCCCTCCTCGATTGTGAGCGTCCCATCGCTGATGTTGGTCAGAAAGCCGATGTCGATGCCGAGGTGGTCACGTCCCACGGCAAGAATCTGGCGAATCTTCTCCTGGCGCGAGAGACTCCCGTCGGCGGCCAACATATGCAACCGTTCGAGTGCTGCCTCGCTGTCTTGCAGTTCCTCACGGGCGCGCTTGCGCTCGGAGATATCCTGAAAGAACACCGACAGCCCTTCCTCGGACGGGTAGACGCGGACTTCCAGCCACCGCTCCAGTGGCTCGTAGAACGCCTCGAAACTGCACATCTCCTGGGTCTCCATCGCTTGCCGGTAGCGCTCCTCGAATATCGTCCCCGTCGCTTCCGGGAACACCTCCCAGACGTTTCGTCCGACGATGTCCCGGGCGGCGTCGCCGATGATGTCGCGCCCGGCGCTGTTTACGTAGGTGACCGCCCAGTCTTCGTCGAGTGTGAGAAAGCCGTCGGTAATCCGCTCCAGGGGCTGGTCGATGTGACTCGGTGACTGCTCCGGGCTTGCGGTTCCGCCGTCGGCACGCACCGCCTGTCCATCGTCCGTCCGTGCCCGAATCCGCGAGACCAACTCTGCCGTACTCACGTCCGGGTCTACGTCGACGACCGCGTCGTCGCTCGGCACCCCCTGCTCACCGATTGCGACGATACAGTCGGGCGTGACAGTCGATGACGCAGACACCACAGTGATACCCCGGGCTTCGAGTCGTCGCTGTAGCTTCTCCCCCGACGACGAACACAGTCGAACGCAAACCTCCTCGCTCATATGTCGATTGTCCTGACTTGGATACCCCACGGCTTAAATTCTCCTCTCACCGATACGTTTCGGTCGCGGCTCTTTGTGCCTGTCCGCTGGCGGTTTCGGTGGGTCATCTCACCGCTCTGCTTCGACGACGGTGAGTTTGACGTGGTGGACGCCTTTCAGTGGTCGAATGTGTGAGAGCAACTCCTCGATGCGCTCGCCGGTGCCGTCGACGGCAATCGACTCCAGACAGAGATGGTTGCTGAGGTGGACGTGATGCACCGCGATGATGGTCTCTGTAAATTCGTGTTGGAGTTCGGTCATCTCGTCGGTCACGCCGCTGTGGTCGTGTTCGTAGAGCACGACGACGGTACCGCTGAGGTCGCCAGAGAGTCCTGTCTGACGGTTGAACTCTGTGACGAATCCCCGGAGTGCGTCCCTGGTTGCCTCCGACCGGCTGTCGTACTCGCCCTCGTCGACGACTCCATCCAACTCTTCGAGCAGACTCGGTGAGAGCGTCACACTCATCCGGTCGAGATCCTCGCTCATATCGGGTCTTTCACAACCAGACTCTTAATCGTTCGCGAAGGCTGTCTCTCACTCAGTATTACGAAATCTTGCAAAAGTATTATCACCTCGCTCGTTGTGGCACTCGACAAACAATGCATATTCCAGACGGCTTTCTCGACCCGTGGGTCGCGGGTCTGTTCTGGCTCGGTTCGGCTGCGGCGATTGGATTCGCCGTCAGGCGCGCCCGTGGCGAACTCGGCGACGAGCGCACGCCACTGCTCGGTGTTGTCGCGGCCGGCATCTTCGCTGCACAGATGTTGAACTGGCCGATTCCCGGCGGCACTAGCGCTCACTTCGTCGGCGGCGCTTTCGCCGGTATCCTGCTGGGTCCCTCCCTCGGTGTGCTCGCGATGACTGCTGTCGTGACGATTCAGGCACTCGTCTTCGGTGACGGCGGCATCATCGCCCTCGGCGGCAATCTCTTCGCGATGGCCGTCGTCGACGTACTCGTCGGCTATCTACTCTTTCGCTCGCTTCGGGGTATTCACGAGACTGGTGCCGCCTTCGTCGCTGGCTGGGGAGCCATCTCCATCTCTGCGCTCGTCGTCGGCGTCGGCGTCGGACTCTCCTCGGCATTCGCCTACGAACTGGGCGTGACTGTGCCGATTATGCTCGTCGGCCACGTGCTGCTGGGAGGCATCGAGGGTGCGATTACGGCGGCAGTCTGTGGCTACGTCGCGAGTGCCCGGCCGGATTTGGTGCTCGGTCGCTTCGGTGAGGAGACGCTGACGCCGGAGGTGAAACTATGATGGCCGTCGTCCAGCGCCCCTGGGTTCGCCGGGCGCTGCTTGTTCTGCTGGTACTCGTCGTCCTCGCGCCGGTGTTCGGGTGGGCTTCTGGTGCTGTCGGCTACGCCGAACCGCTCGAAAATGCCGCCGAGGAAACTGGCGCGACCGATGCGGCGAGTTCGTTCGTCCCTGGCCTGTTCCCTGACTACACCGTCCCAGGGCTTGGCTCCTCGCTGGGGACGCTCGTCTCTGCCGTCGTCGGCACGGCGCTCACACTGGTGGTTGCACTCGGTGCTGGTCGGCTACTCGAACAGTGACTGGCCCCGTTGCTCGTTCCGTCGAGTCGATTTCCGGTGCGCTGCGCAACTTCTTTGCGGCCGAACAGGTCGCGGCGCGTGACGGCTTTCTCCAGCAGCGTGACCCTCGTGTCGCGCTCTGTGCAGTGGGCGCGCTCGCACTAGCTGTGATGATTACGCGCACGCTCGCCGTGACGGTCGTCTTCGGGTGTCTGACGGTCGCACTCGCGCGACTGTCTGCGGTGCCACTCCGACGACTGCTCGCACGCTCTGCGGTCGTTCCGCTCGCCTCGGCGGTGATTGTCCTCCCACAGGCTGTCTTGCTCCCCGGTGACCCGTTGCTGGCAGGATTCGGTCTGGCAGTCACCGACGCTGGTGTCGCCTATGTCGTTCTCTTTACGCTCCGTGTGGGCGTCGGCGTGGCGCTGCTGTCACTGCTGGCGATGACGACGCCGTTTTCGGCCATCGTCGCTGCGATGCGACAACTGCGCGTTCCGGTCGCGCTCGTGTGGGTCATCGCCGTCACCTACCGGTATCTGTTCCTGTTTTTCGACGAACTCCAGCGGCTGGTGCTCGCCCGGAACAGCCGCACGACCACAGCGGGCGTCGAGAGTGGCTGGCGCGATGCAAAGCGCATCGCAGGAATGTTCCTGCTTCGGACGCTCGCTCGCGGCGAGCGCGTCGGCAGGGGGATGCGCGCCCGCGGTGGTGCCCGGCCCCCTTCGCCCTACAGTCGACAGCGGACAGTCGATACCGCCGACTACGTGCTCGTTGCCGTTGCTATCGTCGCTGTCGTCGCCTCGGGAGTGATTCGATGGGGCCTGTAATCGACGCCCGGGGACTCACCCACGAGTATCCCGACGGGACGACGGCGATTCGGGACGTAGACGTGACCATCGAGCGTGGTGAACGCGTCGCGGTGGTCGGGGCGAATGGCTCGGGGAAGAGCACCCTCCAGCTCGCACTGGGCGGTCTCATCGAGCCGACTTCGGGGTCGGTACGCTACTTCGACGAGACGACCGACGCCGAAGCCGTTCGGGAACGGCTCGGGGTGCTTCTCCAAGACCCCGACGACTATCTGTTCAGTACGACCGTCCGGGAGGACATCGAATACGGCCCGGCACAACTCGACGTCGACCAGGACGTGGCGAATCGTCGCGTCGATGCGCTGGCCGACCGTCTCGGTCTGTCTGACCTGCTGGAGCGGCCGCCCTTTCGTCTCTCGGGTGGGGAAAAACAGCGGGCTGCGGTGGCGAGTGTCCTTTCCTTCGACCCCGAGGTGCTGTTGCTCGATGAACCCTTCGGCGCTGTCGACGCGAACTACCGAGAGCGAATCCGTGAGTTGGTGACCGACCACGAGGGGACAGTCGTGTTGTTTACGCCCTCGCTGGATGTCGTCCCCGCACTCGCCGAGCGAGTTATTCTCGTCGGTCGTGACGGCTCGATTGTCGCCGACGCCTCCAGTCGAGACGTCCTGACAGACCGCACACTGCTACAGGAACACGGTCTTCGCCCGCCTGTCACGGTTCGACTCTTCGAGGGCATTACCGATGACGACGCCCTCCCGTTGACCGTCTCTGAGGCTCGAGAGTACCTCTCGACTGATGGATGACGCTGGCTGGTCAGCGTCGCGTCCGCTGGCGACACATTCTATATAGCGATATCGGGTTTACTGGTGGTAGGCGCTCGACGCGAGGGTCTTTTCACAACCGGCCGACTAGAGGCCGCTGATGGTCGAAAACGTCGCCAGCGAGATGGCAGACCTCGAGAGCGAGGATTTCTATCTGCTGTCGGGTGTCGAGCAGGGGATGCGCTTCTCGGAGTACGTCTCGCGAGAGAAATTGCCGGATTTTGCAGACATGACACGGGAAGATGTCGATTATCGCCTCGACCGCTGTGAGCGGCGCGGCCTCGTCGAGCGCAAGACGATCCAGTACGAGGGGTTCAAACTCACCTTCGAGGGCTACGACGCACTCGCCTTGCACACCTTCGCCGAGCGCGAAACCATCGAAGGCGTGGGTGCACCACTGGGGGTCGGCAAGGAAAGCGACGTCTACGAGGTGCGCTCCTACAAGCCGCTGGCCCTG
>CAZFOF010000004.1:0-5996 GCA_964520265.1 uncultured Halobacteriales archaeon
GACACCTCCTTGACATGGAGGAGGCCGGCAGTTCAAATCTGCCCGAACCCATCCTTACGTAACTAATTTCCACAGTACGTACCGGGAGTCACTTCTCTCGTCCCGGTGCCTCGCCGTCAGTTGCGTGATTCTCGAGGGTCGCGTTCTCCGCATCAGGTACACATCTCGACTCTCGCGTCGTTCGATGCGGAGAAAGTCATATACCTCAAAACCTGTTAACAACACACATGGCAGCACTACTCGATGCACTGTACGTCGTAGTGACCGTCATCATCGCAGGCGGTGGCCTCGTACTCACACTCCAGGGAGTCGCAGGAACCGACAGACAAGATTCTCGGTGGCTCGAGTTGACGGCAGTCGGCGTCGCCCTGTTGTTCATCCTGGGACTGGGCGGCCAGTTCCTGATGTAGCAGTTTCGTTTGATTGAGTCGCCGCCACCCGGGCCGCTGTGAGCATGTCGTTAGCTTCTGGACAGCCGAACCGTTATGGAGAGAGACACCAATTCACAGGGTATGGATGTGGTCGAGGCGCTCGGCGCAGCGCACGGCACGACGTGTTTCGTCGGTGCCGGTGGAAAGAAGACAACGATGGAGACACTGGCTGGTCGTCTCGACGGAGCCGTCGTCACTGCAACGGTTCGTATCCCGATTTTCGACGAGTGGGTTTCACGGGTCGTCGTGACCGAAGACCCGGTTGCGGCCGTCGAGCAAAACGACGAGTGGCCGCTGGGTGTCGTTCCCGAGCAAGAGGGTGAGACTCGCTATCGGGGATACGACGTAGCGACTCTCGACCGACTGGCTGCGCTCGGCCACCCGATACTCGTCAAGGCCGACGGAGCGCGGATGCGACGCCTGAAAGCACCCAACGACCGCGAACCACAACTCCCCTCGACAGCGGACACAGTCGTCCCGATTGCGAGTGCGCGCGCCGTCGGCCAACCGCTGACCGACGAGCGAGTGCACCGGGTCGAACGGGTCGCGGCGATTACCGGTCGAGACCCGGGCGAGGAACTCACACCGACCGACGTGGCGACCTGTCTCGCGAGCGAGCAGGGTGGCCGGAAGGCGGTTCCAGACGGTGCGACGACCGTGCCGCTGGTCAACATGGTCGACGACGAGCGACTCGAAGCGACCGCACGCGAGATTGCGACCGCGATTCACGAACAGACAGACGTCGAGCGAGTCGTCCTGGCAGAGATGCGCGCGGCCAATCCCGTCGTCGCCGTCGTTTGAACGCAGCGCGCATCAGGTCAGAACTGGTCGTGAGCGGCGTCGAACTCCTCGCGGGTGTTCAGATTCTCGAACGTCTGCAACGAGGTGTGGCGCTCGATATCGGCGCGCTCGACGACCACGTAATCGATATCGAACAGTGGCTCGATGATTTTCCGGTCGCCGTTTGCCAGCGCTCGCTCGCAGGCACGAGCCATCGCGGTGCTTCGATAGACGGCTTGTGTCGTCTGGAACCACTCGTCCGGGCGTGGAACTGCCGCGTCGTGCCCCGCGGCTCGTTCGAACAGGTAGTCGACGAAGTCCCCGTCGACGAACGGCATATCACAGGCGACGACGACGGCGTACTCGGCGTCGGTCGCATCGAGGCCGGTCGCGATTCCTGCCATCGGTCCTTTGTCGGGTTCCTCGTCGAGGGCGAACATCGGTTCCAGCGGGCTGGTGGCGAGTGCGTCCGAAATCGGGTCGACCTGGTCGTCGCGACAGTTGATGACGAGTTCGTCGATGCAGTCGGTGATGCTGTCGACGACACGGCGAATCATCGGCGTCCCGGCCAGGTCGGCGACAGCCTTGTCCGCCTCGCCAAAGCGGGTCGAACGCCCTCCAGAGATGACGACGCCTGCTGGCATATCTGTCTGTTCGCTCGCGAACGTAAAGTACTGTGGGGCGAGGTACCATCTCACACATTTTTAACCGCTTTCACTCGTGTTTCCGAAGAACCACGGTGTCTGTCCAGTCGGGCGGATACTGATACGGACTGCTGTAAGTCAGTACTGGACTGACCGCACGAAGGCGTGCGGTCGTCCCGGAAAACAGTTACAGCAATCCGTATGAATTGCCACTCCGTCACACGTCATGAAGTGGCACAACAGTGATACCGCAGAGTGCCGTAAAGATGGGTATGCGGATAGAACTGCGTGTCTGCAAACACTGCTACGACGGTGAGCACGGCAACGAACAGAAGACGGCAGTCACGAAGGATATGGTTGCGTGTGCCCGCCAGGTTCGCGAGTACAAAGACCTCATCGGCCTCGACGGAGTCTACATCACGATGGTCGAGGAAGGTGACCCGGGTGGTGCCGAGGCACTGGATGTCATCATCGCGAGCATCGAGAACGACCAGGTGATGCTCTCGGACACGCAACTGGTGATGGAAGACCACGACGAGAATATGCTGGTCTATCCCGAACCGAAGGATATCCTGCAGGTGTTGACACGGAATCTCAACCAGATTCAGGAGCAGACACGACAGGATGTCGATGTCGATCTCTCGCCGGAAGGCGAATCGCTGGTCGCCTGACGGGGGCGACGAACGTCGTCAGTCCTCGGTTTCGACGCCACCGTCAGTCTGTGGGTCGCCGCCGTCGGTCTGTGCGGCGGGTTCGCCCTGTTGTTGTTCGAGTTGACGCTCCCAGCGGATGCGCAGGAGGTTCCCGTACATCGACAGCATGATACCGACGCCGAGGACGAGGACGCCCAGATTGATGCCGATAGTCAACAGCAGACTCGACGGCCCGCCACCGATGGTGAGTTCGCGCGGGACGGGGTATCCCTCGTCGAAGATGCTGCCAATCAACACCGACGTGATGCCGATAACGGTTATCGCACCGAAAACCGTCGACACCGTCCGCCAGGACGGCGACAGCGTGAGCCGCTCGATGCCGGTGGTTTCGGGTTCTTCGCCACCGTCTGCGTGCTGTTCCGGAATCATGCTCTTGGGGATGAACGCCTTCGTTTCGACGGGGTAGAAGGCCGGATGCATCCCGTGTTCGTAGATGTGGAACATGACCCCCATCAGCATAATCACGCCGAGCAGGCCGTGGAAGGTGACAAACGCCGCCGCGGCGGCCTTGGTCGTGAATACCTCTGCCAGGCCGACCTTGTTCCAGATCAACAGCCCGGAGATAACGAGCAAGGTCAGTTCCACCGTGAAGATGGCCGCGACGCCTTTGCCGATGTAGGACAGCAGGGGTACTTCGTCGGCTTTGTCGCCGCCGAACTGTCGTGCGTGTGGGTGGCGCTCGTCAGCCCGGCCGAGCGCGAACTGGACATCCTGGATGAACGCCTTGGTGTCGGCGCTACTCGGCAGAATCTCACGGAAGTTGCTCCGCCCAGTCGGGGAGATAATCTGGAGTGTGACCCAGAAGACGACGAGGACAATCAGCCCGAGTCCAGCTATCCGGTGGACGCCGACAATTCCCTCGGGGCCGCCCAGCAACGCGTGCAGCCACCAGAGTTCGTCGTTGAACATGACACCGTAGCCAGTGAAAAACAGCAGGAACACGTCGAGTGCCAGAAGCGAGTGGAACAGCGTCGTCACGCGCGTGAACTTGCCGTGGTCGAGGTTACTCATGTCTCCTCACCTCCTGAGTCCGAACTGTCAGCATCCGACCCCTGTTCGGCGTCGTAGCCGCCGTCGGCAGCGACTGCCTCGCTGGTTGCCTCACCGGGCTCTTGCATCCGGTCGGCGAGTCGACGAAACGCCGCCCAGTGAACGAACATCATCACGAGGATGAACGCCCCCATCAGCACGTCTGCCGCGTGGACGAGCGCGATGAGGAAGTCCAGGCTCGCCACCGTATTGCCGGCGACCCAGTCGGCACCGATACCGCCACCCTCGACGGTGGGATTGACACGATACAGCGTCTCGAATGTCGTACTCAGCGACTGTGCCCAGACGTAGGACAGGCCTGCCACGACAAACCCGACGGCCGCCGCAATCGCGACCCTGCCCCGACCGTATCCGGACACCTCGGGGAACTCTTCGGAGTCAGTCATTGACAACACTGGCGTCTTCGCCAAAGATGATGTCCATTGCCACGTCGTTGAACGCCGACCCGCTGTCACGGCGTTCCAGTTCGTCGGAAATCTGTTCGGGCGTGCCCACCAGGATGGCGTCGGTTGCACACTCCTCGGCACAGGCCGGCCCTTTGTCGATATCCTGGCGCTCCTCGCACATCGTACACTTGTCCATCTTGCCGCCGCTGCCAGCGACGCCCGCAAGTCCATCTTTCTCGTCGGGGAACTGAGGCGCACCGAAGGGACAGGCCGAGAGGCAGTACTGACAGCCGATACAGAGGCTGTCGCGAACGTCGACGAACCCGTCGTCCTTCTTGATGAGCGAGTCTGTCGGACACACCGACACACACGGTGCGTTCTCGCAGTGATAACACTGCATCGGGATGGCAGTCTCACCAGGGTCTTCACCGAGGGCGACCGCCTGGCCACTGCTGGTGTTGCCATCCTCGCCGCCTTCCTGGCCTTCCAGCATCGTCGCGATGCTGATCCGTTGCTCGTTGCGCGGGAGATCCCAGGTTCGCTTGCAGGCGACGACACAGCCCCCGCAGTCGATACACGCTTCGACGTCCGGGAATATCCGGGTATCCTCACCCGTGCTTCGGACGCCATCTCGCATTACTTCGTTTCCTGTTGACATTGTTGGGATACCTCACTGAACCGTTTCGTTGTCACGGACGTCGAAGTCTTTCTGCGTCCCGACGTTTTCGCGATCCTGCGGGAACTCCAGATCCGTGTCCATGTTCAGTTCTTCGAGGAGGGAGTCGGTCGCTGGCCGCACTGCAACCATCCCGACTTTCGTCTCCTGCATCTGCGTCTCGACGTCGTAGCCTCGCGACGTGATGGCGTTGACCGGCTCACCGATGGCGTAGGGAACCTGCCCGTCGGGGTATTTGTCCTCCTGACTCTGTCCTTTGAAGATGCCGCCCCAGTGGAACGGGAGGAACACCTCCTCGTCGTTCGGGCGGTCGGTCACTCTGGCTTTGACCAGAATCGAACCACGGTCTGTCGAGGAGACGACGACCAAATCGCCGCCGTCGACGCCGATGTCCTCCGCCTTGGTTGGCGTTATCTCGGCGTACATGTGGGGCTGCAGGTCGGCGGTGTGGATGTTGTTCCGCGTCTCGCCGCCACCGCCCTGGTGTTCGACCTGCCGGCCGGACGTGATGATGGTGTCCAGCGTCGGCCCCTCGTCGTCTTCGTGGATAATCTGGGTCGCCCGCTGTTGTTCGACATCGTTGTTCTGGTCGAGACGGTAGAAGTTCTTCTGCTGGCCGTTGGCGGGCCACTCCTCGACCAGGTCTTGCCGCGGACTCTCGATGGGTTCGCGGTGGACGGGTACCTTGTCGAGGAACTGCCAGACCACCGCACGGGCGCGACCACGCCCAGTCGGTGCGTCCGGTTGCCTGTGGTCGTACTCCTCGTAGAAGCTCGGGTCGACGTCCTGTGACTCCTGGAGGTACTGGTCGAACACCGCACTGCCGGTATCGGGACTGTCGATGGCCTGTGCCGCCGTGAACACCGAACTGTCGTTGTCCAGCGCGTGCTGTTGTGGAATCGTGAGTTCGTCCGACTGTGTCTCCTGGGTCGGGTCAATCAGACTCCGCGGCGGTGTCGTCTTCCAGCCGGGATACTCGGGCACGCCGTGAATCTGTCCGTCCTCGGCGGTGTCGTCCTCATCGGCCCAGTCGGGGTTGTACGGGTCACGGATCAGACTCAGCGCATCTTCCTGACTGTCGTAGCGGTCGCCGACTGCGTTCAGTGTCTCCTCGAACGGGTAGTCGTCGTCGGTCGGCATCGCGTCCCACTCCTCGGGTGTCGGAGCCTGGACGCCCCACCGGGTGCGGAAGTCCTGTCCGCCGTCGTTGGGGTCTCTGTCGTCGTTCCAGATGATTGGCGTACCCGGATGCCCTTCGCCCCAGCATGGCCAGGGGAGCATCCAGTGTTCGCCGGCGACCGGCGTGCCCTCGGCAC
>CAZFOF010000004.1:6063-6613 GCA_964520265.1 uncultured Halobacteriales archaeon
GAAGCCGAGGTGACCGGCCAGTTCCTGCATGATCTGGAGGTCGGGCTTGGAGTCGTGTGCCGGCGGTCGGACGGGTTCCGACCACTGCGTCGAGCGGTGCGTGTTCGTCAGCGACCGGTAGTGCTCGTACTGGCTGGAGGCCGGCAGAATCATCACCGGCGGCCCTTCATTGAAGTCGGGCAGGACGCTGGCCACCGACGGGAAGAGGTCGATGACGACCAGCAGATCCATGTTCTCGATGCCCTCTTTCATCTGCTCCATCTCGCTGATGGAGTTGGCAGAGTGCCCCCAGAAGAAGGCGATTTTCACCTGGTCGGGCTGGTAGACCGGTGAGTGTTCGTCCTCCTGGTCTGTGTCGGCCTCGCCAACGGGCTCACCGCCTTGCTGCTCTGGCGCTGGCTGGGGCGAACTTCGAGGGGCCGGTTCCGGTTCTCGCGAGTGTCCTGTTTGTCCTCTCGCTTTCCGTCGTCGGCGGATATCACGTCAACAGCCGGTCGGTCGCGCTGTTGTTCGTCGTCGCCGGGCTGACCGCGACCGGACCGACAAAACG
>CAZFOF010000004.1:6623-22905 GCA_964520265.1 uncultured Halobacteriales archaeon
TCATCGAGTTATCCGCCGGCATCGACGTGTCGATATCGTCGCTCCCGTCGTGTACCGGACTCTGCTCGACGAACAGGTCGTCGGGCATCAACTCGAACCGGTCGTACATGTCCTGGAAGGACGTCGAGCCGGTCGTGTAGGGGTTCTTGTCCCAGATTTCGGCCCACCACGACCAGCCACCGGGGGTCAGGCCGTAGTAGCCGGGCAGGATGTGACTGGCGACGGCGAGGTCAGTCGCACCCTGGACGTTCGCGTGCCCGCGCATGACCTGGAGACCGCCGCCGCTGCGGGCCGCGCTGCCAGAGGCGAGACTCGCGACCGCGTAGGAACGGATGTTCTGGGTACCGTTGTTGTGCTGGGTGCCGCCCATCGCCCATTCGATCTGGACGTGTGGACGGTTTTCGTGGATCATGTCAGCGATGCGTTCAATCTCCTCGACGGAGACCCACGTGATGTCGGCGACGGTCTCTTTGTCGTACTGGTCGAGTTCGGCGTCGACGTCTTCCCAGCCCTGGACGCGGTCGGTGAGCATGTTCTGCCCGGTGTCGTCCGCGTCGGGATCCATCGCCAGGCCGTGTCGCTCCTTGAGGTCGTTGATGATGCCCATCATCAGGGCAACGTCCGTGCCCGGACGCATCCGGACGAACTCGTCGGCGTGCGCCGCTGTCTTCGTAAATCGTGGATCGATGACCAGGATGTCCCCGCCGCGTTTTTGTCCTTCGAGGATGTGCTGCATGGAAATCGGGTGGGCTTCGGCGGGATTTTGCCCGATGATGATATTCAAATCGAAGTTGCGGTAGTCGTGCAACGTGTTGGTCATCGCACCGTACCCCCAGGTGTTCGCGAGGCCTGCCACCGTCGTCGAGTGACAGATGCGTGCCTGGTGGTCGACGTTGTTCGTCCCCATAAACGCCGCGAGCTTTCGAATCGCGTAGGACTCCTCGTTGGAGTGGTGGGCACTCCCCAGCAACATGACGCTCTCGCGGCTGTGTTCCTCGTCGACGTCGACGGCATCGCTGGGTGACACATCCGAGTCGGGCCACAGCGCCTGGATGTCCGTCGACAGGCGCTCGTAGGCCGTATCCCAGCTTATCTTCTGCCAGCTTCCACCCTCGCGTATCATCGGATGTTTGACTCGCTTTTCGGAGTGTTCCGTCGCGAAAATACCGGCCCCTTTCGAACAGAGCGAGCCGCTGTTGATGGGATGTTCCGTCCACGGTTCCATACCGACGAAGGAATTGCCTTTGCGCTCGCCACGGAATCCACAGCCGACCGAACAATAGTTACAGACCGTCTTGCTCAGTGAGTCCCAGTCTGTGTCTTCCCCGCCTTCGCCGTCTTCCACGTCATCTCTGAGTGCCCAACCTGCGCCACTTGCACCGAGTGCCAACGTACCTGTCAGGGCACTGGCTTTCATGAACGAACGCCTGTCTAGGTCAATCGATACTGGTTCCTGTTGCGTACTCATATTGTGTTACTCCATGTTGGTTGTGCTGGTGATAATTGCCCTTGTGGGCAGAATCTGACGTTTCGTTGCTTGACTGGGTCGTGTTACCTTTTGACATGAGGCGGTTTGACAAACTTTGTTTTGCAGCCTATTAAATTATCACCACGTTCACCCAATATAGGGGTGCATTACGGCCTAGTGGGGGCCAGTGAGCGGTGGCCGCTACCGGTTAATATAACCTAAATTATATTTATCCAAACTCATTTACCCGTGCCAACACTTCACACGATAATGAACACTGGTGCCTTCGTGTGTTCATGTGGTGGGTCATGTGACATCGACCTCGATGCGGTGCGAGACGGGGTCGACAGTGTCGATGTTGTTGCGAGTTCGGAGTTGTTGTGTCAGGATGGCCTCGAAGCCGCATCGCACGTCATCGAAGAGTACGACCTCGACCAGGTGATTGCAACGACGCCAGAGCCGTCGTGTCAGGAACGTATCCGAGACCTCGCGGACGACCACGGCCTGCATCCGGAGGCGACAGCCTTTGTCGACCACCGGGAATCCTGCTCGTGGGTGCACGACAGCGAGGCAGCCACAGAGAAGACTGCACGGCTCATCAACCGAACCTACGCCGGACTGGAAAACGAGGCTGTCTCACGCACGGTCTCGAAAGAGGCGGGCAACCGCGTCGCAGTCGTCGGCGACCCCGATGCGGCGAGGTCGCTGACCGACGAGGCCGACGTGACGCTGGTCGCCAACGGACAAGAGTACGGCGACGTCGACGACCTCGGTGACGTGAGTATGCAGCGTGGTCGCGTGGTCGATGTGACCGGGTCGTACGGCGAGTTCGAGGTGACGCTGGAGAGTCGCGTCACCGAGGCGTGCATCGACTGTATGGAGTGTGTCCGCGAGGGCCCGGACGGGATGGTGACCGAGTTTCCGGTGGATATCGACCCGGACGCGCCCGACGGGGAGTGGACCGACGTCTGTCCGACCGACGCCATCGACATGGAGGGGACGACACAGACCCTCCAGTTCGACCAGGTCGTCTATCCCGGCGGGCCGGAACTCTCCCGAAGTACCATGCTCGGGTACTTCCGCGGAGTGGCCGACGCGGGCACCATCGCCGCCGTCGAAGCGCAACTCGGTGGCATCGAGAAACCGAAACACCTCGATCTGACGATGGACGTCTGTGCTGCCGGCGAGTCGAGTCAGGAGGGGTGTACGGCGTGCTCGGACGCCTGTCCCCACGGTGCCGTTGCCCGTCCGGCCATCGACGAGGTGGAGTTCGACCAGACCGCCTGTCAGAACTGCGGCGCGTGTACGAGCGCCTGTCCGACCGGGGCGACGAAACTCCGTGAACCCTCGAACGAGCGAATCGCCCGCGAGGTGGAGGCACTCGTCGAGGGGAGTGACGACGCCGGGTGGCTCTCCTGGGGCGACTCCGCCGGTATCGAGAATCAGGTCGTCGCCTTCGTCTGTTCGGAGTCCGCCGAGGAACGACTCCGCACGTACGGCCGTCGCGCCAGACGCCACGACGATGTCAAATACCCCCCGATACTGCCGGTTCGCGTCAACTGCACCGACACCGTCGGCGAGAGTCACGTGATGCACGCGCTCGCGACCGGTGCCGACGGCGTGGCTATCGTCGGCTGTGGCGGTGACTGCCTCCACTCTGGGCCCGACCCCAAAGAGCGCCTCGTCGACCGTCTCAACACCGCGACGACGGATCTGGCTCTCGGCGAACGGGTCACGTTCCTGGCTCCCGAGTCCGGTGAGCCCGCTGGTTTCGTCGAGGAACTCTCGACGTTCGTCGTGAACCTCGACGAATCGCCGATTCCGCCCGGCGACCACGAAGCGACGGGTCGTATCGACGCCGAGTGGTCAGAGCCACGACCCAACCCGGACTTCGAGAGCCACGCCTGGACGCTCGAAAGCATCCGCACGATTCTCGACCACGTCGAGCCGAATCGGGAGACGATACGCGGTCTGGAGGACTTCGGCATGATGGAGGTATCGGACAGTTGTACCATGACGCCGACGTGTACCAATCTCTGTCCGACCGACGCAATCCGGCGGTCTGGGGACGGCGAGTTGCAGTTCAACCACGAGCGGTGTGTCAACTGCGGCCTCTGTGAGGACGGGTGTCCGGAGACGGCGATTACGATGGAAACCGGCCTCGACCTCGCGTTGCTTCCCGAGAACCGTTCGGACGGGGCGTGGACGACCGTCCACGAGGACGAGATGCTCGAATGTGTGCGCTGTGGCAAACCCTTCGCCAGCGTCGCCACGGCCGAGAAAATAGAGGCAGAGGTCGGGAGCCGAGTCGAGGGACTGGCTCCCAACTCCGACCACAGTATCTTCGAATACTGTAGCGAGTGCCGCAGTCGGTTGATATTCGAACAATAACCATGGACGAGAGAGAACTCTACGACGCGCGACTGGAACTGGTCAACTTCTGTATCGAAGCCTTCTGGGACACGCCCACTGAGGAGTTCGTCGAACAGTTGCTCGGTGGGGCAGTCGAACTCCCGACCGACTCCGTCAACGAACCGATGGACGAGGGCTTTGCGATGCTGGAGGCGTGGATCGAGGACAACGAGAACCGACCGGTCGAGGAGGTACAGGACGAACTACGGACGGAGTACACGGAACTGTTCGTCGGCCCGCGCCCCCCGGTGTTACCACACGAGACGAACTACCGTGAGGACACCGAGTTCATCGGTGAGGGACTGGCCGAAGTCGAGGCCAGTTACGGTGGGGCAGGCTGGAACCCACCCGAGGAGTACCCGGAGGAAAACGACTTCATCGCTGTCGAATTGACCTTTCTCCAGTATCTCATCGACCGGCAGCGAAACGGCGACGAGGCCGCCGTCGGCTTCGAGCGAGTGTTTCTCGACGAGCACCTGGGAATGTGGATAGAAGACTTCGCCGCGGAGATGCGAACGGAAGCAGACGAGGGCCTGTTTCTCGCGGCGGCACTCGTCTGCCTGGGACTCGTCGAGTTCGAGGACGAACTCGTCGCACAGATGGGCTAGTTACTGCGGGCGACGAGACCGACGGCCGCGACAAAGGCGACGACCAGCAGTGTCTTGACTGCGGGAACGACGAGTGCCGTCGCCTGTTCCATGAAAAACAGGGAGCGCCAGTTACCCTGTGTTTCGGCGTAAATCGCGAGGCCCCCAATTCCCGCGACGAGGACACAGAGGAGACCGACGGATGCGACGGCCACGAGGCCGAACGGGTCGGCCGGGAGTCGCTCATGCATCCGGAACCACCCGCCGACCGACGACCAGCACGAGGAACGCTGGGACGAGCACCATCAGCAACCGACTGACGAACAGTGACATGTAACTGATTGTCGACTGGAGGTGGATCGACCAGTGCCAGGTGCCCTTGATTTCTCCGATAATGCCGACAGTCCCTGTCAGGAGCAATGACAGTGCAAGCAAGGCAGTCAGCACGTAGACGAGCATTCTGACGTATCCCAGTACCATCACAGCAACCGAACGCGTCTGTCGCTCAGTATCTGTTGACACGTATTCTCACTCCATTGGCCAGTGCTGTCGGTAGATGTCGTACGAGATGACCGCGAGCACTGCGACGCCGATTCCGAGTATTACCATGCCCGTCTCCGGCCGGATTGGGAGGCCTATCCCAGCGTCCGTGTGCATGATAGGCAATGACATACGCGGCATTTAGCGAGGCTGCTCCAAAACCGTTGCGTACGACAACAAACTGGTATAATCGTCAGAATTAGGCCCGAGCATGCACTACTCGAGATAGTGAGTCCGAACGTCGTGGTTCGTGACCATCTCCGGGAGGGTGTCGTCGAGTGTCCGTTGTGTGGACGCCAGTTTGCGACGCCCCGCGACCACCTGGTGGTGTACGGTGCCACAGACACGGCGACCGTCGAGAACGCAGACGCGATTGCATGTCCAGTATGTGATGGAGTAACGTTTCTTGTCGACGAACCTGAAACGACTGAGTAACAACGAGGACAGTCGGTTGGTGTCGCCCCCCGGCCTCTGACAGTCAATACACTACTGACAGAGAGGATTTGCCGTCGATATATAAATCACAATTATATATAAAAAGCGTGGTAATTGTTCACTCGATTACTTCTTAATCTGGTCTTTCAAGCCGTGCAGAGGGGAAAATCGAGCGGTACTGGCAGCGAACGCTTTTTTCCTTCGAGTCCCGTTAGACGGATATGGCCTCCCGGCGCAAAATCCTGTGGCGTCTGGCCGCGCTGTGTGGAACAGCGGGACTGGGCGGGTGTGCGAACATACTCGCCCAGCGAGCAGAGGCACCGACTGCCGACCTACCGCCCAATCCGCGGGCGGGAGACCTCCCCCGCCGCCAGCACGCCTGGAACAGTCGACTCCGAACGGACGCGCACGGCAACACGCTTTTGCCACAGTATCACCGGGTGCTCAACCTCGAACTCGACGTGGACATCTCGGAGGACGCCGCCAGAACGGTCGAACTGGCGATGCGAACCATCGAGGAGGCATTCGATTTCCAGAGTGACGGAGTGTTGCATATGCTGGGATGGGGGTCGGGGTACTTCGAGCGATTGAATGGCCTCGGTGCCTCGCCTATTCGGAAACCGCGTGTCCTCTCCCGTACCGACGACCCCGACCTGCTCTCGTTCGACGCCACACTCGTGCTCGCAACTGACGTGCCATCGCACCTCGGAGCAGTCGAGAGCGCGATGTTCGACACTGCATCGACACTCGCGGATGTCACCGTCGAACACCGACTCGGCGACGTCTTCACAGTGAGAGAGCAACGAACGGGGTTCATCGGCGAAGGCCTCCCGGCAGAGCACGCCACCTCCGAGGGAATAGACGCAGACATCCCAGACGACGCACCGATGTTCACCGGCTTTTTCTCCGGGCGAGCAGGCACCCAGGCCAGCGAGGAGGGTGTTACCATCGATGGTGGACGTCACGACGGCGGCACGACGATGCACCTCTCGCATCTGCAGGAATCACTCGAAGCCTGGTGGCGCTTGGCGGAGTCAGACCAGGTCGAGCAGATGTTCTCCGCGGAGTTCTCGCCCGAGGACGTGTTCGGCCGGGACTCGCTGCCGTTTGCCGATGCTGTGGGTGAACACGCCCGCGAGCACGGCAGTGTCGGCCACTGGGAGAAAGTCGCCCAGGCCCGGGAGGGTGGCGAACCGCTCCTCCTCCGGCGTGATTTCAACACACTGGACGACGGTGAGCCCGGCGTCCACTTCCTCTCGCTACAGAAACAGCCGGTGGATTTCGAGAAGACGCGTGACGCGATGAACGGCTGGTGGCTCCGGGACGAACACGAATCTCTCGGTGAAAAACGAAACAACGGACTGCTCGATTTCATCGATGTCGTCTCGCGGGCGAACTTCTACGTACCGCCACGGGATCGACGTGCCTTCCCCGACGCCTAGTGGTCGTGGTCAGACTCCGACGCTTTCCCCTCCTGGTCACCGTGATTCAGGTCTGTCGCGAAGACGCCGTGATCCCAGACAGAGAAGCCATTGAACGTATGCTGTGCACCTTTGGGTTCCCACTCGTCCTGGTCGTGATGGGACATGCTATACCATACCATTATCGACTGTGCAGTAAAAGCTTTCCCGGGGATTAATCCGTTCTTTCCGTCGAAGGAGTATCAGGTGGGCGCGACTCCTTGCTGACTTCCTCCAGGAACGCATTCGCGTAGAGGTCGACGTACGCTTTCAACACGGCGTTTTCCTCCACGTTCATCTCCCTGGCCTTCCGTGTGAGCAACCCCGCCAGTTCCTCTGTCGGTTCGTAGCTGACGGTTCGGTTGTCCAGTTCGAACTCCACCTCGTGTGACTGCGAGACCAGGTGCTCGACCTCTAGCAGTGCCTGTTCGACCTTCGTCTCGAGTGCCACGTCGATATCCTCCAGTCGACGGTCACCCCATTCCTCTGCGGCTTTGTACAACCGGTCACCGACGTCGAACGTGAGCATCAGAACACTCCCTCTTCGGCTTCGAAGGCGGGCGTCCACAGCGTCGTCTCTTCGCACACCGGACAGCGTTCCTGCCGCGGTTTGCCTTCGAGCGAAGAGAGGTTGACGAGTTCGCCACACTCTTCGCAACTGTAGTACGTCATGTGTCTGGGGTCATCACTCCGACGGGGGCCACGACTTCGGCGCTGGTTCGGATTCGACCACCTCTCCGTACAGTACGACGATGACGCCGAGCCAGACCAGCATAACCACGACGCCGGCGATACCTCCGACTGCGGACTGTCCGACGAAGTCACCTGACCCCAGTGTGAACCACTCGACTGCCTGCCACACATTGAGTAACACCAACAAGACGTAGGCGAACGAGCCCAGCAGTATGAACGTGAGCAGTGACGACTGCCTGAGTGCGTCTCTGAGTCCCATGATTCTACCTTTGTGTGACTAACGGTATCATGACCCATAAAGATACGCGCTCGTTCACACCGACAGATGGGGTTCAGGCCCCGAAGTGAGTACACGGCTGGGCAATCAGTCGTCGGTCAGTTCCCAGTCGGCCTTGTCGGCGGCTTCTTCGAGCGGGATGAACTCCCAGTCGGCCTGCGCTGCGATGTCTTCCTCGTCGGGGCGTCCCACGACGACCATCCGCTCGGCGAAGAACATCGAGTGCTTGCCGATGTCGGCCAGTCGCTCACTCGGCCCCTGTCCCGACCCGTTGAAAAAGTCGATATCGATGTTGTGCTCGCGCTGGAACTTGTTGATGACGAACGCTTCGACGTTCCCGACGATGCCGACCCAGTCCGCCCACGCTCTGGCGTCCTGGACGACCAGCAGCGGCTCTTCGAGGTGTTTCATCGCCTCGTAGGTCAGCGCCATCGTCATCTCGTCGATGCCTCCGCCGTGGGGCCCGCGGGCAGGTTCGTCGTCGTTCGTGTCAGGATGCGACGGTGCGTTGTCGGCGACACCACTGTCCGCAGTGGAGTCACCGCCGGCACCGCCAGTTTCCTTCGGGATACCGACTGGCTTGTCCTTGTTCTTGCTGGGAACGTGTGGAACGGGCGCGTCTGTGGCCCCACTGTCGGCCGCGGTGTCCCCGTCGGGTTCGTCTTCGGGGTCACCGTTGCCCCGCCAGAACCAGTCACCTGGATTTGCTTTCTCCTCGTCTGATTCCACTTCGATGTCGTCGAGGTTGATCTCGTCAGTCATGTGATATCACCAGAAAGTGGACTCTCGGCTAGCGGTGTCCGGTCGTCGACAGTCTCACCCAGACCGAGTCGGTCGACGAGTGACCGGGCCGGGCGTCCATTCGCGCCCCAGCCACGCTTGCGGTAGTAGGCATCGAGCATCGCGTCGAACTGGTCGGTGTCGACTGCCTGTCCGGCGTTGGGGCCGGAGTCGAGTGGTTCCCGGAGGGCCGGTGGCAGTTCGTCGTCCGCACGGGTGAATCCCTCGCGGACGTTGAACAGGCGGGTCAGCGTCCAGACACGCTTGCCGACGGTCGCAAGCCCACCCGCCGTGTCGAGACCGACGGCATCCAGCCACTCTGCCCCCAGGTCTTCGAAGATGTCGCCGACGAAGTCATCGACAATCAGACACCACAGGACAGACCGCTGATTCTGTTCGTGGACGACGGCGTCGGCTGCGCGCTCGGGTGACCACCCTTCGTCGAACGCCTCGCGTTCGATGGGGCGTGCGCGTCGGTGGCAAGCACCACGGTCGCTCGTCGCGTACGCCAGCGCCATGCTCTGTGCACCACGGGGGTCGTAGGCCGGCAACTCCATCGCTTTCACCGTCGGGACGTAGTCCTCGCCGCCGAAGTGTGCTGCCGCCACATCGACACCGCCAGCCAGTGCGTCGCCGAGTTCCGTCTCGCGGGTCGCAATCTCTCTCAGGAGTTCCCTCGCGGCGTCGGGGTCACCGAACTCCAGTGACCGATTCAGGAGTCCAGCGTCGGCGGCTTTGATTGCCCACGCGACGGCACTGCCCGCGCTGATGAGGTCTAGGCCGAGCTGATTGCAGGTCTCTCCCAGTGTCGCGGCGGCGTCGAAGGCGTCGATACCCAGGTTCGCACCGAGTGTCATCGCAGTTGCGCCACGGGGGACGCTCTCACCTTCCGCCGTGTCGACCCGGAAGCCACCCGGCTGGTCGTCGTCGTACTCCCGCCCCTTGGCGAGGGCCTCAACGGCGGCGATACCGAGTCCGTTCGCGTCCTCGAACTGGCCGTCTTCCCAGCCACGCGTCGAGAGCGCGCCGACCTCGTTGGCGAAATCGACAGTCTCGACGGTTCCGCTCGCTTCCAGCCACTCGCCGGTGTGACTATCGCGGTACTCCGCTGCGTAGGCCGCTCGCAACGCTTCGAGTCCGGTCGGTGGCTCCCCGCGGACGACGAGTGCCTTTAGCTGTTTGGCTCCCATGACGGTGCCGGCACCGCCACGCCCGGCGTGGTGTTCGCCTCCATCGGAGGCAATCGTCGCATACGTCACGCCCGCTTCAGCCGCCGGGCCGACGCAGGCGACTGCGGCGTCTGGGAACTCTGCTGCAACCTCGGTTGTTTCCCTTCCCCACGTATCGGCTGGCTCGATTCGCGCGCTGCCCTCTTCGACGACGACCCGGACTGGTTCCTCAGCCTGGCCGGTGACGAGAACTCCCATGTTGTCACCCAGTGCACCAGCAAGTACGTCCGGGAACTCACCACCTGCGTAGGAGTCGAGGAAACCACCCGTGAGTGGTGATTTCGTGACCGCCGCATACCGTGTTTCACCCGGCAATAGACCGGAGAGCGGCCCCAGCATGAACAACAGCACGTTCCCCGGGTCTAACGGCTCAGTGTCCGGGCCGACTTCCTCGTAGAGATACCGCGCGCCCAGTCCTTTGCCCCCAACGTACTTTCTCAGCCACGCCTCTGGGATGGACTCACTTTCGCACTCGCGCTCCGAGAGGTCGACACGCAAGAGCCGGTCGGGGGTCTCGACTGCCATTGGTATGTGTAAACAACCACCAAATAAAAGAGTGTCCGCCAGTTTCCGGTATGTAGCACAACGACCACGGTGCAGTGGCTTTCCGCGCCGTGGACGATACTTCTCGATGATGTGGCGGGCACCTGACACTCGGGCCGGTCGTGCAACCGTCTCGCATCACTTCCGTAACGTGATAGAGACAACCGTCCCGCGAGGGTCGTTGTCGTCGAACGCGAGTGTGCCGTTGGAGCGGCGAACAATCAACGAGACGAGCCAGAGTCCGAGACCACTGCCGTGATACAGTGGTTCGATACTCCGGTCACCTGTGACCACTTGCTTGTCCATCTCCGGTATGCCAGGCCCCGTATCCGCGATTCGTAGTTCGACGTCCTCTGCCCGTTCTGTCACTGTGACCGTCACCTCCGGTGGGTCTCGGTCAGAGTGGACGATAGCATTCCGCAGCACTTCCGAGAGTGCCTTTTCGAGATGCGTGCTCGCCGTGGTGGTCGCTTCGTCCGGAAGCCGACAGTCGATGTCTGCCTCCGGGAATTCCGTGGCGAGTGACTCCGTCATCCGTTCCAGCAAGGAGACAACCTCGACAGCGTCTCGTTGTGGTTCGTCGGAGAGGATGCCGGTGACGGTTCGCTCGGTTTCGACCAGATCCATCAATCGGTCGCACGCATCGACAATCTTCTCGGCGTAGGGGCTTTTCGGAGCGTCGACTGCTATCGTTTCAGCATAGCCCCGGATTACGTTCATCTCGTTCCGGAGGTTATGTCGGAGCACACGGTCGAGCACCTGCAACTGCTGGAGTCGCTCTTTGTGGTCGGTTATGTCCGTCTGGATAGCGACGAACCCCTCGATACTGTCGTTCTCGTCGAGAATCGGCGCGACTGTCTGTGCTGCGTGATACTTTCCGCCTCCTTTGCGCTGGTTGATTACCTCCCCTTCCCAGATTTCGCCAGATGTGACTTCCTTCCACATCTTGGTGTAGTATCCATCGGACATCTCGCCGGATTTGAGAAGTCGCGGATTCTCGCCGAGAATTTCCTCGCTATCGTATCCGGTAATTCGCTCGAAGGCAGGATTGACATACTCGATGTTCACATCGGAGTCAGTGATGTACACTGCATGACCCGATGCCTCTATTGCCCGCTCTGTCCGCCGCAACTGTCGCTCCCGCGATTTGAGCGTGGAGATGTCGCGTGTGTTGATGATGATGCCATCGAGCGTCTGGTTCGAGTGAGTGCTCGCGTTTGACTGTGTCCACCGCCACGAACCGTCTGCGTGACGAATCCGGTACTGTCCAGTGACGATTTCCCCATCCGTCCCTTCAACCAGTTTATCGAACATCTCGAATGCCTCGTCGATGTCATCAGGGTGAATCAACCCGAACACGGACTCGCCGAGCATATCGTCCTGCTCGTATCCGAGAATCCGCTCGACTGACGGGCTCACGTACTCGAAATCACCATTCTTATCGACGACCGTGATGATGTCTGACGACCCCTCGACGAACCCTTTGAAGCGTGCCTGTTCCCGCTCTAGTTCTTCTTCGGCCTCGATGAGTTCAGTGATGTCACGGACGCTGTAGAGTCTCGTTCCGTCCTGAATCGATACCGATTTGACCGTGACGAGGACGTCGTGTTTGTTGCCATCGGCATCGGTGACCTCCCAGTCGATGTTCTTGACGACGTCTCCGTCACCGAACTCTTGGGGGACAGGGTCGGCACCGAGGAGTGCATCGAGTGTCCCCATCTCGCGCACCTCCTCGGCCGAGTAGCCGAAAATATAGTTCACGTTCGCACAGACGTAGGTGACCCTCCCGTCGTCGTCGGTGATTAACACCGTGTCGAGGATGTTACTCAGCACGGTTCGCTGGAGTTCTTCGGCTTGCAGGAGGTCGCGCTGGAGTTGTTTCTCCTCGGTTACGTCCGCGATAGTGCTCACGAGATACTCGATTTCACCGTCGTCATCAAGCGGACTCATATTGACCGAGAGCCAGATGGTCTCACCGTCTGGCCGCGCCACTCCGTACTCGTAGCCGTGGACGGGACGACCCGAGTCCATGACTGTCGCAAAGGGTAACTCCTCTTTGGGAATCGACTCCCCGTCCTCGTCGAATCTCTGCCAGTCGGGTGACTCGTACGTCTGTCCCGAAGCCGCTGATTTCGACAGACCGAAGATTGTCTCTGCTCGCTTGTTCGCCTGGACAATCGTCCCGTCGGTGTCAAGGACTGCGATGCCGACCGGACTGGTCTCGAACGTCCGGTCGATCAAGCGCTGTTCTTTTTTGATCTCCTCGGAGAACCGACGTGTCTTCTGAAGCGATTCGATGCGAGCGAGAATCGCCGACTTTGGCGCAGGAATCGGCTGTATCGCGTCGACCTGTTCGCCAAGTACGTCGGCATATTGCGCCCAGGGATTCCCGTTCTCTATCTCGGAAAGAAGCAAGACTGGCGCGTAGGTCGTCCGTTGGCTCTCTTTCCACTCGGTGAGTGTCTCACCCCGACGGGTGAGACTCCGGTCGTCGACGATGCAGAGGTCGCTTCCTTCCGGGACACTCTCACCTATCTCGACGATATCGTGGTCAGTCAGCAAATCCGCAAGCAACTCGCTGTTCCGGTCACGGGATATTGCGAGTGCGACGCGCGTTGCCTCGCTCTCGGTGACTGCACTCGGCTGGCTATCCGATGGTGTCACTCTACGATCTGTCCTCAGTTTGTTCCGGTGTCCCGCTGAGAAGACCCGAGTATCCGAGCAACGGGTCACCGATGGTCAACCCGCTGCTGTCGATGGAGAGTTCGCGAAGCGAGTGCTCGAAGTCACCGAAGCGCTTTTTCAGGACGCCGATTGCCTTCTTGATTTCGCCATCGACCTCGAAATACTGCATGAAGACGATGTTGTCGGCCATGTAACTGACCTGTTCATCGGTCGCCGTGAACTCTCCCGTAATATTTCTGACCTCCTCGATGAGAATGACGGTGACACCCATGCGCTTCAGATAGCGACACAGTGCGTGCAGTTCTCGGGTTAGTTGTTGCTGGGAGTCGTCGCCACGCAGCCCCAACCGATAGCCCGCTATCCCGTCGATCATAACGAACTGCACATCGCGGGATTCGACCGCCTCTCGTACCCGGTGGGCGAATTCGTCTGGACTCTGTGTGAGTGATTCGATCTCCTCGATGTCGAGCATCCCATCCTCGGAGAGTTGCTCGATATCCATCCCGAGGTTCGTCGAGCGGTAGACGTAGTCCGCTTTGAGTTCCTCGAACAGGAAGGCGGCACATCGCTCGCCGCGCGAGGCGACAGCCTCCAGGAAATGTGTGCCAGTCGTCGTCTTTCCGACGCCGGATGGCCCAGAGAGAATTGTCACCGACCCTCGCTCGATGCCGCCTTTCAGTAGTGCGTCCAGTTCGTCGATGTCCGACCCCAACTGGTCACGCGTCGTCTCGCGGTGGTGGTCGCCAGGGACGAGTTTGGGATACACGTGTCCGCCGGTTCCGTCGTGAATGCGGAAGGTATGGCGGCCCGAGGCAGTCGCAGAGCCGCGGTTTTTCGTGACCTCGATCATCCGGTGGTCAGTCGCGCGCTCGATTTCGATCGTGGTGTTGCCGAGAAATTCGAGGTCGGAATCCGCAAGCGTTTCTGCTGGCTGAGCCGTGCAGACGGTGGTTATCTCCTGGTTCGTCAGTTCGGTAAACAGCGAAGAGATGTTGCGACGAAACTGGAAATCGTCCGGCAGCAGTGAATGCAGTTCCGACAGCGGGTCGATTACGAGTCGGGTGATGTCGGTTTCCTCGATTTTCGACGCGATTTGGCTCAGCAGTTGCTCGCCCTCGACTTCCTCGTTGGTGAAGACGGTGTAGTCGTCCTGGCTGAAAAACCGCTCCTCTTCTGCGCTCAAATCGAGGACAGAGACAGCGGAGAGGTCGATGCCCAGATTGGCGGCATTCCGTCGCAACTCCTGTTCCCGCTCCTCGAACCCGATGTAAAGTGTCTTGCCGTCGCCCGCTGCCAGGAACTGAAGCGCCAGAATCGTTTTGCCGGAACCTGGCCCGCCGATAACAATTGCTGCCTGGTGACGAAGAAATCCGCCTCGAAGAACGGAGTCGAGTCCCGAAGTCCCCGATGAGATTTTATCTGATTGGCTGTGTGAAGACATCCGTCATATCTATTCTCTATACGGATAAGTCTTGACAAATGATAAGTTCAAAATTTCATTAAATGCTCCGGCTACGCATCCAAATAAAGTTGAGTCCACTCGAGATGTCCGATGCAGGCGATTCCATCCCGCACAACCGAATGTGTCTCCGATAGCGGCGTCACTGCTGCAATCGTTCGAACAGTTGTACGAAAATCGTCTGCTGTGCGTTTCGCAGATGATAGGAGAACGTCGATTGCGTGAGTGAGAGAGCGTTGGCGATTTCGGTTGCCGTACTCTGCCGCGGTGATTCGAAATATCCGCCGTACACCGCTGCTCGCAGTATCTCTTGTTGCCGATCCGTGAGTTCGTCTTTGAAGACGTCTTCCAGCATCCGACTGGCTGTCCCTTCCTCCGAGTCCGCAGAAGAGGAAAGCTCACGTTTCGAGACGAGCGTCGTTTCGGGGAACGAATCCTTGACACACGTTACGAGAGAACTAATATCGCTGCCCGCCGGAACTTCGCAGACGACCTCGGCCCGACCGTCTATGACCCTATCCGTCGTGACGACCGCATCTTCCGTAACGAGTGTGTGTGCCAGGGACTGCCCGTGCAGTTCGATTTCGACGTCGCCGCCGGGTTGCTCCTCGGTTCGTTGGATTTCCCGCATCTGGACGACGCAGTCCGCGGCCTCCGCGATTTCGCGGAGAGTGTCCACGGAGCCACCCCGAACGGACGCATAGTGGACAAAGGTTTCCTCTGAGGCCGGAATCGTCTCCCTGATGTCGATTGCATACCCCAGTTTCTCCGAGGCAGCGACAAAAAACGACCCCGAGTCAGTGCTCTCGAACGTGAGTTCGGCAACTTTGTCGGCGTGGAGAATACGCTCCGTCGCGAGTGTCCCACAGTACGTCTGTCGCCCCACGGTTCCCGACAGCGACCACTTGACGTTGCTCGTTGGGGTGGCTGTTCGACCCGCTCGTTCGAAAATCAGCCCGACCAGCCCGTGGCGAATCGGACATCGCGATAACGATATCCAGAGAACTGCGACCCGGACGAGAGCACGTTTTGTTCTACAACCGAGAAAAATGCGTGCAGATTGCCTTCTCTTCCAGTCATCCAGTTATCTAGTGGTTCGATTTATAACTAATCTTCAATAACACAAGTCCATGAGTACATCGGGGGAGCCTGCATGTCATCGAAGCCACCTTCCGCGGAAATCTGTGAAGGGAAGTGGAAACCTGTGGCAAGGCGACGACCGGCTGAGAGAGCTACTACCTCACGGACAAGAGCCTCTGGCACAGGGCCAGGGAGAATCTCTGTTCTCTGGCTCACCGAGTGTTCACCAGACGAGTCCGTCAGTGCGGCCATTTCGCTATCGTGGGGACGACCATGTCTGATGGAGAAACTGGGAGGCAACTCGACGAAATCGAGTTGGTGGGGTCTGGAATTGCCGAGTTGGACGACCTGCTCAACGGCGGGTACATCCGCGGTCGGACGTATCTCGTTCAGGGCGTGTCGGGAGCAGGGAAGTCACTGCTCGGCCAGCATTTCCTGCGAGCAGGACTCGACGCCGGGGAGACAGTCGTCTACGTCCATGGCGAAGAGTCCAGAGACGATATTCTCGTCAACGCAGCACAACTGGGTGTCGACATCCGTGACGCCGAGTTCCTCGACATCGGGCCTGGGACGGACTTTTTCGCCGAGGACAAGTCGTACAACCTGGTCGAGGCGACCGAGGTCGAATCCGAGC
>CAZFOF010000005.1:0-299 GCA_964520265.1 uncultured Halobacteriales archaeon
CGGTGACCCCGGTACAGGAAAGAGCGCCATGTTGCAATATATCCGACAAATCGCACCCCGCTCGGTGTACACCTCCGGGAAAGGTTCCTCCGCAGCAGGGCTGACTGCCGCAGCCGTTCGTGACGATTTCGGAGAGGGGCAACAATGGACTCTAGAGGCTGGAGCCCTCGTTTTAGCCGATCAGGGCATTGCTGCGATCGACGAACTCGATAAGATGAATTCGGACGATCGGAGCGCTATGCACGAGGGGCTAGAACAACAGTCAATTAGCGTAAGTAAAGCCGGGATTAACGCAACAT
>CAZFOF010000005.1:309-10197 GCA_964520265.1 uncultured Halobacteriales archaeon
AGCAGATCGACCTCGAACCGGCGCTCATCTCCCGCTTCGACCTCATCTTCACGGTCACCGACCAGCCAGACGAGGAAGAAGACGCCAACCTCGCCGAGCACATCATCCAGACGAACTACGCGGGCGAGTTGCACACCCACCGGACGGAGACGAATACGTCGAATTTCACCGAGGAGGAAGTCGAAACAGTGACCGAGGAAGTCGCACCGACAATCGAACCAGACCTCCTGCGCAAGTATATCGCCTACGCCAAGCGCAACTGCTTCCCGACGATGACCGAGGAGGCCAAACAGGAGATTCAGGACTTCTACGTCAATCTCCGTGCGCGTGGCTCCGACGAGGACGCCGCGGTGCCGGTCACTGCACGGAAACTCGAAGCGCTGGTACGACTCGCAGAGGCGAGCGCCCGCATCAGACTCTCGGATACGGTCGAACAGGAGGACGCCGCCCGTTCGGTGGATATCGTCCGGCACTGTCTGGAGGATATCGGGATGGATCCCGAGACGGGCGAGTTCGACGCGGACATGGTCGAGACTGGAACCTCGAAAAGCCAGCGTGACCGCATCAAAGACCTGCTCTCGCTCATCCAGAACATCGAGGAGGAGTACGACGAAGGCGCGCCGGTCGATGTCATCATCGAGCGTGCTGAGGAGGCCGGAATGGAGTCCTCGAAGGCAGAGCACGAAATCGAGCAACTCAAACAGAAAGGTGAGGTGTACGAACCCCAGACCGACCACCTCCGAACGACATAGATGGATAGAATCTCCGCACTGCGCAACGTCGAGCAATCACTGGCTGCCTTCGAGGACGGCGAGCAGTCGCTGTCGGCACTCGAACGCGAGGTTCGGGGGATTCTGCGGACGTACGCGACCAGTTTCGAGGAGCAATCGGCCTACCGAGCACGCGGCGACGACCGCGTCGAGGGGGTCGTCGTCGTTGCGCCCTCACGACATCAGGCCCGTGAGCGCATCGAGGCACTGGTGGGGGATGTCTCGACGTTCGATGTCGAACGCGTCGAAACCCTCTGATAGACGAACAAGAACACAAAGCGGTTTAAACGACAAGTCCGTCACTGGAGACAGTTGGAACGAGTATGACAGGGGTCACTGACCAGATCGACGGGGCGACGAACGTGCTGTTGGCAGTGCCACCGATGGGGGGTGGGGACGATACGTGCCAGTCACTGCTCACCGGGGGCGTCCAGGAGCCAAACGTGCTCTATGTCTCCTACACGCAACAGGCGAGTGCCTGCGTCCAGCAGTGGGAGGAAAACGGCACCGACGCTGGAACCCTCGGCGTCATCACTGTTGGCGACGCATCACCCGAGACCGACCGGGGAGATGTCGTGACGGAGAACGTCTCCACACCGAGTGACCTGACCGGTCTCGGCATCGCAATCGGACAGTATCTCTCCGAGTGGGACGAACCGGTGGTCATCTGCTTCGACTCGCTGACGTCGATGCTCCAGTACGTCGACTTCGAGACAGCCTACGAATTTCTCCACGCTATCACCGGCCAGGTGTACGCTGCCGGTGCGCGAGCACACTTCCACATCGACCCGAGTGCCCACAGCGAACAGCGGGTCGCGGGCATGACGTCACTGTTCGACGCGAAAGTCGCCGTCGACGACGAGACGACCGTTCGGACGCGCGACATTATCGAATGATTTAGTACAGTTTTCTGTCAACAGTCGGTCGTGTTGCTGGTCATCACCTACACGCGAGCGGCGCGCCAGACACTCCGCAACGTCTGTCGTGCCCACGAGGACGCCGTTGTCGGGCAGTTCGGCCGTGTTGCGCTGCTAGAGGCGACGGAGTTTGCTGCCTTCCAGGCAATTCGTCTCCGCGAAAAACACGGGACAGCAGTGCAGGTGGAGCGGACGACGCCATTCAACGAGTTCGAGCGAGTTCCCGACGAGGTACGTGCGGCCGCAAAAGCCTACGAGCACCGCGACCAGCCGTCGACGCCATACGAGCGCTTCGCGGCCGGCCGTGACTTACCTGCGCCAGACCAGATGCGAGGGGAGTCGCTGTGATTGTCGAGGTCGGCGACACCGTCGCTCGCGGGCGGGCGGTCACGCTGGGCGAGCAAGTCGACCCTGCAACTGTCGCCCGTGCGGTGCGTGAACGAACCGCAACGGACGACCAGCGCGTGACAGTTCGCTCGCAGAGACCACATCCGGTGTACGACCGCGTTGGCTACATCCACCCGGCGATGGGACTGCGCGTAAAGACCGCTCTCGCCGAGGCGGGGCGTGCACGGGGACTCTCGACACCAGAAGACCGAGGGATACGGGAGTGCCGGCGCGAACTCGACGAACAGTGTTCCCCGACAGTCGAAACAGTCGACCAGCGCCAGCACCTCGCAGAGACGAGCACGGACACGGCCGCCCTGCGCGAACGCGTCGCAGAGACACGCGGGCGACTGAGCGCGCGCCGTACCGTCGACGCCGAGACTGCCGAGACAGTAGACCGCCTCCAGCGTGCGGCCCGCGAACTCTCGGAGGTGGAAACCAGTGCTGTCGCCGCCGAACAGCGCCTCCAGCGCAAGCGCAGTCAGGCACGCGAGGCACGAGAGGTACTCGACCAGCGGATGCGCCGACAGGACGAACTCGCAAATCGGAAGCGACGTGCACGGGCGACGCTGGTCGAGCGACTCACCGACGCCTACAGAAGTGCAGTCGCGGCCGTCCCGGGCGGGCCTGCGACACTCACCGACCCCTTCGCCGTCGACCCGGTGACCGCCGGTCTGGCAATCGCCCGTCTTGCGGAGTTCGATGCACCGGTCGTCCTCGCCTGTGACCGGTTTGCCGACGCAGACGCGGCAAGTGCGTGGCTCGCTGCGCCGGTCGTCCGCGTCAAGCGAGGCGATGCTTAAATCACAGCACGCAGCAGACCCCCCATGGTCTCACTACAGAGTTACACCAGCCGTGTGGGTGACGTGACACTCGTCGAGGTGCTGGTCACCGCGGAGACACCGACGCGAATCCAACTGCACAATCGCCTGGACGGGCCGGTCTGGCCGCCTCGCCGGCAGGGTGTTCCCGTCGAGGGCTGGGACGCAGACGGCTTCGAGGGCACAGTCGACGAGCGTCTGGTCTGTGGCTACGCGACACCAGCCGAACCGACCGAGTCGCCGGTCGAAATCGTCTCGGCCGAACCAATCGCGGAGACAGCAAGTGGAGACGAACCCACACCCGAAGAACTCGTCCGCTCCCTCGGTGATGCACGGCCACCCCGGGCGGCCGTCGACCGGTCGGCACAGTCGACCGACACCGGCGGGTCGGGACACGCAAAAGGCGACCACGACGACGCAGAGGCTGAGACGACGCCGTCCGCGATCGCTGAATCCGACACGACTGCGCCACCGCCGGCCGTAGCGGAGTGGCTCGAGGCCGTCGAGAGCCGTCTGGCGACTGCCGACCGACTCGCAGGTGCCAGTTCCGTCGCCGAAGCGACGGCGGCCGTCGCAGAGGTCGGGGGAGCCGACGATGTCCTCACACTCCGGGAGCAACTGGCGGCCGACAAACAGGCGCTCAGTCGAGTGCAGTCCAGAGCGAGCGAACTCAGCGAGCGCGTCGAGACAATCGAGATACCCGCGGAGACGCTGACGCGACTGACATGATTCTGGCAGTCACCGCCGGCAAGGGCGGCGTCGGCAAATCGACCATCGCGCTCAACCTCGGTGCCGCACTCGACGCCGTCGTCGTCGACGCCGACCTCTCGATGGCAGACCTCCCTGCGGGGACTGGCCCCGACCTCCACGACGTACTCGCCGGTCGCGCCAGCCCCATCGAAGCCGTCGACGAGAGCGGCCCTGTCGCACTCCTGCCGTGTGGCCGCTCGCTCGCGGGCGCTCGGGCGGCCGACCCGACCGCGCTTGGCGAGACACTCGCGACCGTTGCCCGTCAGTACGACTGCGTCGTCGTCGACTGCCCCGCCGGCGTCGGGAGCGACGCCGGACTGGCATTGCTCGCAGCCGATGCCTGTGTGCTCGTCGCCCGGCCGACCGAAGCGGCGCTGGCAGACGCAATGCGTGCACGCGAACTCGCACGCGCAGTCGAGACACCACTGGCTCGCGTCGTCCTGAACCGTGCGCCAGCGATAGCGACTGCCGACATCGCCTCGGCACTCGGTGCGCCAGTGACTCGAATCCCAGAATCAGCCCCGCTCGGCCGCGCCCAGCGCCACGGGCGGCCCGTCACAGCCGTCTCCCCCGACTGTCCGGCCAGCGAGCAATTCGCCGCGCTCGCGTCGGCCGTTCACTCCGCGGTGAGGTCGTAGTACGTCGTCCGGAGCGTGACCGGCGTGACGTCGGCGACAGCCGCCGCTTCCTGCTGTGTGAGGTCGTGATTCGCCCGCTGTGCTGCAGTGTAGAGACACGCTGCAGCCACACCGCCGGGATTGCGCCCGGTGTCGATACCCTCTGTTCGGGCACGCTGTGCCAACTCCCGTGCGTCCTGTTCGATGGCCGTGGGTACGTCGAGTTGGCTGGCAAAGCGAGCCAGATACTCCGTGGGGTCAATCGGCCCGGTCGGCAGCCCCAGCTCACGGTTCATCGCATCGTAGGCCACGTGGAGTTCGCTTCGCTCGGCGCGTGCAGCCGCGACGACTTCGTCTATCGTCCGCGAGACCGACGCCGTTCGGGACGTGGCATACACCGACGCAGCGGCAAAGCCTTCGAGTGACCGCCCCTGCAACAGTCCCTCGTCCTGGGCGGACTCGAAGAGCACGCAGGCCTGTTCCTGGATGCTCTCTGGCAGCGCCAGCTCGTTGACGATGTTGCCGATTTCGGTGAACGCATAGACGCGATTGCGCTCGGCTTTCGAGGCAATCTGTGTGCGCTTGTGTTGTCGCCGCAGCCGTGCCATCTGCCGTCGCTTGCGACCTTTCAGACGTGTCCCCCGCCCGATTTCCGTCGACAGTCCACGGTCGTGGCGCGACCGGGTCAGCGGCGCGCCCGTGCGTTCGGGGTTGGTATCGTCGTCGGCAAACGACCGCCACTCCGGCCCCGGGTCGATGGCGTGTTCGTCGACCACGAGCCCACACTCCGTACAGACCGTCTCACAATCGTCCGCGCGCACTCGTCCACTACACTCCGGGCAGGTTCGCCCGTCACTCGTTGCTCCCATTGTATGTCGAAGTTGGCTCGCGATGGGCTTTTAAATCGGACACGGAACGGGGTGTCGCCGTCGTCCAGTCGCAGAACTACCAACCGGTAACCGGTCGGTAGTTGGACGGGCGCAGTCGTGCCGTTTGTCGAACATTTATCAGCGAGGCGGCACCACCCGACGACAATGGGGTTGGCCGATATCGCCGCCGGGGTAGAAGTGACGACAGAGCAGTGCGACCAGGGGGTGGCGACCGTCGACCGGACGGGGGAGTGTCTCACCGACCGCCTCGAACCAGTCGCCGAGGAGTTACCGTGTGCACCAGCCGACGCGGCAACGCTCGTCGAGCGCTACGCCAGCGGCGGCAGCGTCGGTGCGGCGGGTCGTGCCGCGGGACTGACGCCGATGACCGCGGCGAAGACGCTGCATCTGCTGGGCGAAGCAGTGTGGCCACTCGGTGACCTGGCTCGGGATATCGTCACGGACTGGCTGGCCGGTGACCTCTCGCGTACCGAGGCCATCGACCTCGCTCGCGCGTCCGAGAATGAATTTTCACTCGCGGTGTACATCGAGACCCACGACCCGCTGCCGGCGGCCCGCGATGCCGTCGAGGACGCACTCGCCGTGGACGACCGCGGTGACCCGCTGACTGACGCCCGCAGCGAGACGACTGACCTGTTGTGAGGGCGATCACTCACCGAGGAGTCCGGACAGCCGACCGCTGTGGTCGAACTCCAACTCCAGCGTCACGTCGCTGACTGTTTCGACGGCATCGGCGACTGCCGGTGCGAACTCGCTTTCGGGGTCGAGACAGGCGGGTGCGCCGCCAGGAGCAGTAATCTCACACGAAGGAATTCGTGCGTCGGCTTCTGTCACCACCGGTGTCTGGTCGGCGAAGTTCGCAAGGACACTGTCGACCGTCTGGTCGAGGTCTGTCAGGCGAGCGCGGAGGCGTGCAAAGGCGTCAGCGCCCCGTTGTGTGTCGGGTGCGACGACGACAGTCTGGTCGGTAACGTTGACCGCCGCCACCGCCTGGTTTGCCGCGACGGGTGGCGTATCCACGATGACAACGTCGTGTGACAGCGCGGCGGCGGCGATTTGCTTCTCGAACCGTTCGGCCGCACCGGCTGTTTTCGCCCGTGCCAGTCGCTCGAAGGGAGCGTAGGCCGGACACACAGAGAGGTGTCCCTCCGTGTCGGTCTCCAGCGAGACGAGCGTGTCCCCGAGTTCCACCGCGTCGTCGGTGACCAATGCGGTCACGTCCGGGTCGATGCGACCATCGACGTAGTCCGCCAGCCCTTGCGTGGCGAAGGCAGCGTCGACGATGGCAGCGTCTTTCCCGTCCCGGGCGAGTGTCGCTGCTGCCTCGACTGCCAGTCGTGTCGTCCCTGCGCCCCCCACTGCGCCCACGAACGCGAGCGTCTGCGTCATGGGCGGCCCTGCTGCCGGTTCGGTAAAAAAGGTACGCGATTGTCGGCCTACCGATCGCGAATCGTCGCGGCGATGTCGTCCATCTCGTCGTCGTCGACATCCTGGAGGTTGAACAGCGCGTGAATCGCCCGGCTGTCGTCGTCGGGGAAGCGTGGCACGATATGACAGTGGACGTGCGGTACCTCCTGGCCGGCGTCCTCACCGTTGTTGAACGCGATAGTGCTGCCGGTGGCGTCGACGGCCGACTCCACGGCCGGTGTGAGGTCGTGTACCAACTCGAAGACGCCACTGGCGGCGCTGCCGGGCATATCGTTGACGCGCTCGTGGTGGTCTTTCGGAATGACGACGGTGTGTCCGGGCGCGAGCGGATTCACGTCGAGGAAGGCGTACGCAGTGTCGGTCTCACCGACAGTGTAACTCGGAATCTCGCCATCGATAATCTGACAGAAGATGCAGTCCTCGCTCATATGATAGCGGTCGGCCGCCGACGCTATGAAGGTTTTCGTGGCACGCCGGTCAGTTCTGGACTGTCTGTCGGCCGGCAACGTCCTGCTTGAGTTGCTGTGAGTAGTCGAGACGGAACTGGCGGGCCGTTTCGGGGTCGACCGGGTCTTCGCCGGCGATGTCGGCGGCAATTGGGTCGTACTCCTCGACGGAGAATCCCATCCGGTCGAGATACGACGACACCATCTCCGACTCCAACCCATCGGAGATGGCCGCTTCGACGTATTCGAGGACGGAATCGAACGTCGGGAGCACAATCGATTCGTCGGAGACGTGTCCCCGGTTGCCATCGATTTGTACCTCCATCTCCGGAACGCGTTCGATGATGCCGGCGATGTCGTCGGCGAGACTGACGATTTGACTCGGGAGTGCGGTGTCGGCCGAGCGCCACTCGACGGTGTCGAACCGCTGCCGGAGTTGGACGGGTGTCCAGATGGCACTCGACGGCTCGAAATGAGAGATGAACGCCTGCCGGTCGACACCGGCGTCTTCGGCCGCACTGCGGAACTCCTCGTAGCGCTGCCCGAGCCGTCTGTTCCACTCGTTGATGTCGTCGACGTACCGCCAGAGCTCTCCCTGATGGGCGAGGTCGTCGTACGCGCGACGGCGGTACAGTTCCGAGCGTGCACTCCTGGCGAGTGGCTCCCCCTCGTAGTACGGCGAGGAGTTCACCAGCGCGAGTGCGGGGTCGAGCGCGATGAGTGTGTTCAACTGGTCAATCGCCTTCCCGGGCTGTTGCTCGACGTGGATGTGGGTGCCGGCACAGTGACGAACGTAGTCGAAGTCCTCGCCGAGGATGCAGTCTTGAATGCGTGTCCGGTCGTTGGGGATATCCTCGATTTCCTCGCAGGCGACCGGCGTCCCCAGCGGAACCAGTCCCTTGTCCAGTTTGTCGGCTCGCTGGAGCACGGCCTCGATACGGGCAAACAACTCCCGCTGGAGTTGCGCTGTCGTCTCACACGGTGTCGTCTTGATTTCGAGCAGCGGCTTGACGAACTCCCGTTCGGTGCCGGGCGACGCCTCGACGAGCGACCCCGGTTCTGTCAGTCGCCCCTCACTGTCGATGACCCAGTACTCGACCTCGATGCTTCGTCGTAGTGGTGATTCCATACTCACGATGACCTCGGTGCTGTATCCGCCTGTCTGGCTGCGTTGACACGCTCATTCGACGAGTGAGTTTAATCTGCCATACATACAGTAAATTCCCCTCTTCAGTAAAAAATGAGTGGCAGTTTACGATATTTGCAGCAATATAGATACTTATATGCAGTGTGCCCGCACAAGACAGCAATTCAAGAGGTTGCAGTCACGACGGCGGGCAAGTGTCAGCGTTCGAGGGACACACATATCCATGTGACACCTCTACCCACCTGCAGGATGTCACCGGACGCGTCAGCACCGCCGGAGGGCACAGCGGTACACCAGTCAGTTGTGCCCGGAGTCGTCGCCGAGGACAGAGTCGACAGGAACGCTGCCGTCCCGAGGATAGCGGCCACCACACCGTCCCACAGATGACGACAAACGTCGCCATCGCCTGTCAGGGTGGAGGGAGCCACACCGCGTTCACTGCAGGTGTCCTGGAGACACTTCTACCACATCTGGCGGCCGAGGACGACTGTCGGCTGGTCGGAATCAGCGGCACCTCCGGCGGTGCCGTCTCTGCACTGGCGGGCTGGTACGGCTATCTCACCGACGGTGGCGACGGAACCGTCGAGACGCTGCGTGCACTCTGGGCCGATATCGCCGCCAGCGATCCTTACCAGCGGTTGCTCAACGAGTGGGTCGTCTGGGGAACACAACTCCAGCACGGTCCCGCCCCGACGCCGAATTTCAGCCCCTACCATCTCCCGTTTTCGGAGATGGGCAAACGCCAGTTTAGACGCGTCCTCGAACGGCACATCGACTTCGAGCGGATTCCCGACCTCGTGACACCGACCTGTCCGCAACTGGTCGTCGGCACCGTCGACATCAACGCCGGCCAGTTCGAGACCTTCACCGAGGAGAATATCTCCGTCGATGCTATTCTGGCGTCGGCGGCGGTTCCCTCGCTGTTCGAAGCAGTCGAAATCAACGGACATTACCACTGGGACGGGTTGTTCTCACAGAATCCACCGGTCTACGAGTTGATGCACACCGACCCCGCCCGCAAGCCGGACGAACTGTGGGTCGTCCAGATAAACCCACAGACGCGCGCCGACGAGCCAAAGACAGTCGAGGAGATCACCGACCGGCGAAACGAACTCTCGGGGAACATCTCGCTGAATCAGGAACTGCGCTTCATCGAGACGGTCAACCGCTGGGTCGACCGCGGCGACCTCTCTACCGAGAAGTACAGCCACACGGAGATTCGCCGGCTCGTCCTCGACGAGCAACTGGGTTATCCCTCGAAACTCGACCGGAGCACAGAGTTCATCCAGCGTCTCCGCGAAACCGGTATCGCCGACGCCGAGGCGTTTCTCGACCGTATCCACATCGGCGAGCACGAACACGACGTGACAGCCGACAGTTCACACAACCACTGAACACCGGCGACGACTCCCAGACAGGGGACTCACACAAGTATCTCGACCTCGTAGCCGTGGGATTCGAGGCCAGCGACGAGTTCCTCGATGTGGTCGTGACCGCGAGTCTCCAGGTCGAGTTCCACCTCGGCGTCGTTCATCGCAACGTCGCGTGAGGTGCGGTCGTGCTGGATGGCGTAGATGTTGCCGTCGTACTTCGAGATGATGCCGGCCAGTTCCTCCAGTGCCCCCGGACGGTCGTGTAACACCGTCCGCAGACGGAGATACCGGCCGGTCTCGACCAGTCCACGGACGACGACCGTCGTCAGCATATTCATGTCG
>CAZFOF010000005.1:10251-21799 GCA_964520265.1 uncultured Halobacteriales archaeon
AGTGTTTTTCCCCGTTCGAGCAGCGTCGTCAGCGCCACCGCAATCTGGCCGTCGGTGACGGTCACCACCTCGTCGACGCGTTCCTGGATGACCTCGAAGGTCTTCTCGCCGACGGTGCGCGTGGCGATACCGTCGGCAATCGTATCGACGGAGTCGCGGACGACCCGCTCGCCTTTCTGGAGTGACGTGGCAACGCTTTCGGCCCCTTCTGCCTGGACGCCGACGACGCGGATGTCGTCGCGTTTGCCTTTCAGCGCTGTGGCGATGCCGCTGATGAGTCCGCCGCCGCCGATGGGGACGACGACCGTATCGACGGTCGGCAGGTCTTCGAGAATCTCCAACCCGATGGTGCCCTGGCCGGCCATGACCATCTCGTCGTCGAAGGCATGGAGGTAGTACCGCCCCTGTTCGTCTTCGAGTTCGTGGGCGTGGTCTGCCGCCTCGTCGTAGTCGTCGCCGGCGAGGACGACCTCCGCACCGTAGTTTCGCGTCGCTTTGACCTTCGAGATGGGAGCGTTCTCGGGCATCACGACCGTCGCGTCGACGCCCATCCGTGAGGCCGCCAGCGCGACGCCCTGAGCGTGGTTGCCGGCACTGGCCGTGACGACGCCCGCCTCGCGGTCGGCCGCTTCGAGCGTCGCAATGCGATTGGTCGCACCCCGAATCTTGAATGCACCTGTCCGCTGGAACGTCTCCAGTTTCAGATGTATCTCCGCGTCGGTCATCGCAGAAAAGGTATGGGAATAGTCCAGCGGTGTATGCCGTGACGTCTCCGCGACCCTGTCGCGGGCCGCCAATACGTCCGCCAACTCGAGCATGACCCATGGTACCGGTTGCTGGCCCATATACCTCCGGGCGAGCGAGACGGGACGATGTCGAGAGCGTGTGACGTGCAGTCGCGACTGCACGCAAAACGACGATGTGGCAGTACTTAAACTCTCGGGAGCAGACAAACGAGTGAAACCGCAATACGTGAGCCGGATTTGACGCTCGTCAGACGGGTGTCACACAGGTGTCTTTCTTTATAAATGACTGCCGGACGGTGGCGGGGAGGCCGGTTTCGACTCGAAAGACAGAGGTGTGCCAGTCTCGAACCCGTGGCTATGATTCGTGTCGTGTGGGGAACGGGCAGTGCACACACCGCGAAGGGGTCGTTCGACCGCGCGCTCGCGGCGGCCGGCATCCATCAGTACAATCTCCGCGAACTCTCCTCGGTCATCCCCGCCGGAGCGGACATCGACGTGGCGAAGACGGCACCAGACCTGGGCGCGACGGGCAACGCACTCGATGCCGTCGTCGCCAGACAGACCTCGCCACCGGGGACACGTGCCGCCGCGGGACTCGCCTGGGCCCGCGGGGACGACGGTGCTGGTATCTTCTACGAGGTCGGCGACCACGACCCAGAGAGCGTGGCGGAGTTGCTCCGTGCCGGCATCGAGACTGGCTGTGCGATTCGTGGGATGGACGACTGCGACACCGAGAGGCAAGTCACGACTGCCGATGCGAAACCGGATCGCTACACGACCGCTGTGGTCGTCGCGACCTACGGCGACAGCAAACCGCTGTTGTGAGCGCGAACGAGCAGCCTATCGCTCGTCGATGGGCGTCAGCCGCTGGTCGTTCGGGCCGACGTAGCGGCCACGCGGGCGGATGAGGCGATTGTCGTCGACGTATTCGAGGATGTGGCCGACCCAGCCACCGACACGAGACATCGCGAAGATAGGCGTGTACATGTCCACCGGGATGCCGAGTTTGTAGTAGACAGACCCGGAGTAGAAGTCGACGTTGGGCGCGATACCCTTCTCTGGCAGTCCCTTCTCGTCGGTGAGGTACTCCTCGATGGTGGTGGTGTAATCGAGCCACTTGGTCTCGCCGTCCTCCTCGGTGAGGTCTTCGAGTTTGTTCTGGAGGATTTTCGCTCGCGGGTCTTTGGTGTTGTAGACACCGTGTCCCCACCCGGGCAGGCGCTCGCCGGCCTCCGTCTTGGATTTGACCCACTCCAGTGGCCCCATGTCACTGTCGTCGAGTTCCAGCAACGCGTCGATGACGTCCTGATTTGCGCCACCGTGGAGCGGCCCCGAGAGCGCGCCGATACCGCCGGTGATGGCGGAGTACATGTCGGCAAGCGTCGACGAGACGACGAGTGTCGTGAACGTCGAGGCGTTGAACCCGTGGTCGGCATGGAGGATAAGCGCCATATCGAAGGTCTCTGCAGCGACCTCGCTCGGTTCCTCCCCCGTCAGCATATAGAGGAAGTTGGCGGCGTGCGAGAGATCTTCACGCGGTTCGATTGCAGACTCACCGCGACGGAAGCGGTCGTAGTTCGCCAGCACTGTCGGAATCTTCGCTGTGATGCGTCGGCCCTTGCGCGTTGCCGACTCCAGATTCTCGGGGTCGGCGTCGTCTTCGGGTTCGCTCGCCGACAGCGTCGAAACCCCCGACCGGAGCGCGGCCATCGGCGACTCGTCGGTTTCTGCAAGAATCCGCAGTGTCTCCAGCGTCCCCTCCTCGATTCCCCGTTCGGTAGCCATCGAGTCGGCAAAAGAGTCCAGTTCCGCCTGGGTCGGGAGTTGCCCCTCCCAGAGCAGGTACAGCACTTCCTCGTAGGTCGTTTCCCGGGCGAGTTCCTCGATGTCATACCCCCGGTAGATGAGTTTTCCGGCGTCGCCGTCGATGTAGCTCATTTCGGACTCGGCGACGAGAACGCCCCGCAATCCCTTCTTTAGTTCATCGGCCATACCATGCGGTTTTCCACCTGCAGGAAAAAACATTACCATTTCCGCCGTCCGGCCTGGACACACACGTAGGCGTTTTCTGAAAATAATTTTCTAGTTTATGCTAGAATGTGCACGTTCGTTAAACACTGCTTCGTTGGGTCGACATATTCACGGCACACGATGCCGTGACCCGTGCGTCCGGGCAACGTTTTTCTCCCGGGGCGGTGGAGTTGGAGGTATGGCTGCCGACGAGGTTTCGTACGAACCGGTCAGTGTCAAGGAGCTACTGGCCGAGATGAAAGACACCGCCGAACTGCTCATCGACCTGTCGTACTCGGCGGTGTTGCTCGGCAGCGACGAGGTCGCCCAGGAGGTCGTCGCACTCGAAGAGAAAATGGACGTCCTCCAGATGCGTGCACGGATGAGTATTCTCATGGCCGCACGCAGTCCGAGCGACGCCGAGTCACTCGCGCCGGTGCTCGGCATCGTCGGGGCCGCGGAGAAAATCAGCGACGCCGCCGGCGACATCGCCAAGGTCGTCCTGGAGGATATCGGGCTCCCCGACGAGATGCGGGCCGCACTACCCGAGGCACTTGAGACGCTCGTCCGCGCAGAGATGACGGCGGATTCCCCGCTCGTCGGAGAAAGTCTCGGCGAACTCAATCTCGAAACGGAGACGGGCGTGCGTGTCCTCGCCATCCGCCGAGCCGAAAACTGGCTGCTCAACCCCACCGCAGAGACGATGTTGCAGACCGGTGACGTCGTCCTCTTCCGTGGGCCGGAAGACGGAATCGCCAGCGTCTACGACGATGCGACCGGCGACGAGTACGTACCGCCAGCACCACCCGAGACTGACTCGACTGATCTCGACCGCGCCGTCGACTCTATCGTGTTGATGAAAGATATGGGCGAACTCGCGGTCGACCTCTCGTACGGCGCAATCCTGTTCGACTCAGAAGACCTCGCCGAGGAAGTGTTCGAACTCGAAGCCGAGGTCGATGCGCTGCAGTCACGGTTCGAAGCGTGGACGTTGCGGGCGGCGGGACGGAACGATGATCCCATCTCACTCCGTGGACTCGTCCAGTTAGCCTCCAGTACTGAAGTCATGTCCGACGCGGCGCTGGAAATCAGTGAGGGCGTGTTGCGCGGTCTCAGCACCCATCCCGTCGTCCGCGAGGCAGTCTACGAGAGCGACGAAGTCATCGTCCGACTGGTCGTCGATGCCGACAGCTCCCTCGATGGGACGACACTCGGCGCGAGAAAAGTCAAAACGGAGACCGGGATGCGCATTATCGCGGTTCGCCGTGCTGGCGCTGGTAGTGGCCGCCTCGACCAGAAACCGTGGGACATCTCCCCCGGCCCGGACACACAACTCTCCGCTGGCGATGTCATCATCGCAAAAGGCACCCGCGCCGGTGCAGACCGTCTCTCCGACCTTGCTGAGACCTAGAGCTCTTGTGAGAGACGATAGGCCCGCCCCATCACGAGCACCGCAGCGGCGAGTCCGCTCATCGACAGCGCGAGGACGAACGCTAGTGCGACGTAGTAGACTGGCGACTCGGCGGTCGCCGGCGGGAACACCACGAACACGAGGAAGATGGCAGCGGTGAAGATGCTCCCGACAACGACGCCGCGTTTGAGGTTTTTCTGTACCTCGAGGGCTTCGACGAGCGCAGCGCGCCCACTTGGAGACTCTTCAGTTGATGACACACCCGGCAGTAGGGCCGAGAGGCCCATAGTCGCGTCGGTCGCTGGCGGCAGTCGCCACGGTGTATCGAACTGCTAAAGAGTGTGGGGCCGTCCACACTCTTTTATGACGAGTCTCGGCACGGCGAGTGCCGCACCCGGTGAAGTCGATACCGGTCGTCTCCACGTGGGACAGGCCCGCGACGGAAGCGACGTCGGACTGCCGGTCGCGGTCATCAACGGAGAACGTGAGGGGAAGACACTCTACATACAAGCCGCGAGCGACGGTGACGAACTCAACGGCGTCGGCGTCGTCCAGCGTGTCGTCCCCCGTCTCGACCCCGCGGACATCGCCGGGACGATTCTCATCGTCGGCGTTGCGAACTACTACGGCTTCCAGGTCGCAGAACACCGCAACCCCATCGACGACACCAAACTCAACCGCGCCTACCCCGGTGACCACAACGGCACCGCCTCCGAGCGCATCGCCGCCGCCACCTTCGACGCCGCCACACGCGCCGACCTCGTGCTCGACCTCCACCAGGGGTCGACCTCACAGATGATAGAGGAGGTGCGCGTCCGGTGTGGCCGTCGCCACCGCCTCCACGAGGAGTGTCTCGAACTCGCGAAGGTCTTTGGCTGTGGCCACGTCCTCGACCAGAAAGGCCCCGACGGCCAGCTCGCCCGTGCCGGCCCCGACGAAGGTGTCCCCGTCATCGACCCGGAACTGGGTGGCTGTGTCGGCTGGGACGAACAGTCGATTCAGGCCGGCGTCGACGGCGTCTTCAACGTCCTCCGGTACTACGATTTCCTCGACGGCACCGTCGCTCCCCGACCGCAGACTCGCGCCAACGGCTTCGCACAGTACGGCTCGCCAAGCGGCGGGCTCGTCCGCTTTCACGCTGAACTGGGCGACCGCATCTCGACCGGAGAGACGCTGTTCGAGATTACCGACGTCTTCGGACAACAAAAAGACGAAATCACTGCCGACTCGCGGGGCGTCTTCTGGCGCGCTCGCCGACTCCCCCAGGTCGCCGCTGGCGAGTACGTCTGTTCTGTCGGGACGGATGTCGATACCTACTGAAGCCCACTTTTTGCTGCTCGGATGTCGAGCGCGCCTTTGGCGCGCGTCGCACCACTCGCAGCAAAAACTTGGGGAAAACACCGCGGGAACGGAGTTCCCGCGAGCCCACACTCACTTCGTTCGCGTGGAGGCTCCTCGCGCTCGGTAGAGCGCTCGCGGTACAACAGATCTCTCCGACCGCTACTGCACCGCGGCAGTCCTGCCCTTCCCCGTGTCGCGCGATGAAACGCGCTCCCGGCCACCGCAAACTCACATCGACCGACACCGACTTTGCTCAGCCTCTCGCTGGCCTAGCCATGCCCACAGCACACCACGTCGGAATTACCGTTTCAGACCTGGAACGCGCTGTCGAGTTCTACGAGGACGTCTTCGAGTTGCCGGTGCTCGCCCGCTTTTCGGTGTCGGGGGAGGCCTTTGCGACGGGCGTCGACGTACCGAATGCGACCGGCCGTTTCGCACACCTCGACGCCGACGGCATCCGCCTGGAACTCGTCGAATACGACCCCGAAGGCGAGAGTGGTCACGCCGACGGAATCAACCACCCCGGTGCAACGCACGTCGGACTGGAAGTCGAGGACGTCGAGGGGTTCTATCACGCGCTCTCGGAGGACGTACAGACACTCTCATCGCCACAAACCACGGAAAGTGGGACGAAAATCTGCTTCGTCAAAGACCCCGAAGGCAACCTCGTCGAAGTCCTCGAGCCGGCATAACCCCAGTCTGATGTACTCGCAGAATAATCTCCGAATATGTACGTCTGTGAGGCCTGCAGCCGCGAGTACGCGCTGACCGCCGACGCCCCCTGGCGCTGTGAGTGTGGCCACGCGCTGGATTTTGCCGACCGTGCTCTCCCCGAAAGCGACGCTCCCACCGACCTCGACCGCGAGCGCGGACTGTGGGCCTTTGCTGACTTTCTCCCGGTCGACGACCACGTCACCCTCGGAGAGGGATGGACACCGCTGGTCGACGCCCCCGACTTCGACGCGACGTTCAAACTCGAATCGCTGTTCCCGACGGGGAGTTTCAAAGACCGCGGCGCGGCCGTCACCCTCTCACTCGCCGCGGAACTCGGCGTCGAAGCGGTCGTCGAAGACTCCTCGGGGAATGCCGGCCACGCCATCGCCACCTACGCCGCCCGTGCCGGCATCGACGCCGACATCTACGTGCCCGCGAACGCAAAACAGAAGAAAATCGAGGCCATCGAGCGCACCGGCGCGACCGCAGTCCAGGTCGAGGGCGACCGCCAGGCCGTCACTGACGCCTGTCTCCAGCGCGTCGAGGACGAAGGCGAACCCGGCTGGTACGCTAGCCACGCCTGGCAGCCGGCCTTTTTCGCCGGGACGGCGACGTTCGCGCTCGAAGTTGCCGCCCAGCGCGACTGGGACGTGCCGGACGTGGTCGTGACACCGCTGGGACACGGCACACTCTTTCTGGGCGCGTATCGCGGCTTCCGGGCACTCTACGAGGCCGACTGGGTCGAGAAGATGCCACGACTCGTCGGCGCACAGGCGGCCGGTGTCGCCCCTATCGTGGAAGCACTGCACGGCACCGACACAGCGGCGGGGGCCAACGACGCCGCCGACGGTATCCAGATTACCGAGCCAGCACGACGCGACCAGATTCTCGACGCCATCGATGCAACGAACGGGGACGCCGTCGCGGTCGATGCAGCGACGACTCGGGACACACTCGACCGGCTCCGAACGCGCGGAATCGACGTGGAGCCAACCTGTGCGACCGCACCTGCAGCACTCGAAGCGCTCCGGGCAGACGGAAAAATCGAACCCGGGGAAGACGCCGTGGTCGCACTCACCGGAACCGGACTAAAGGGCTGAGAGTGGTGAGCTGTTCGATTCGGGAGAACTGTGGCACTTGGTACTCATGTGCACAGGGTTATACGGGTAGGCCGTCTACATTACAGATGGCAGACAACAAGCGAGGGCGAGAGAAGCAGGCACGTGACGCCAAGCGACGCCAGCAACAGCGTGATATCGCCACCGAACTGGAGCGTGGAGACGAAACAGAGCCACCAATTCCCGACGAAGCACTCGGCGAACTCGAAGGAGAACTTGACACACTTGTGTTTCCTGTAACGGGAGCCGAGGTCGTCGACGTTGCTGGTGACCAAACGATCAATTCAGCGGACGGAACCGATACAGTCGGCGAACTCATCCCGGAGACAGACGAAGTGACGTTTGAATCCACAGAAGCGGTTCGTGTACGGGTACAGCGACCGACAGTCGCCGCGGCGATAAAGCAAATCGTCGAAACAACTGGGACAAACCAAACAGTGCAGCTCACACAATCCCAGCGGAAAGCCTACGAGCGGACGATTCGGGAACTCAAAACAATCGATACCGACGATAACGACGACGGTGTACAGGTCGTCACCGACTGGGTCGTCACGCAAATTCACGAGAAGGAAAAACTTCCAGGCTCGCGGGCAGTACGGCGGGAGGCGGCGAAGTTCTGCCGGAACAATGGCCACGAGGTTCGAAACGACGAGTGGCTCGGGGTCTAGGGGCAGTCACCGCAGCGAGTGTCCGCTTAGGCGAACGCGCTTTTTTCGACGAGTTTGACACCACAGCGGGGACACAGTCCGATACTGATGTCCATCGGGGTCGTGTAGCCACAATCCGCACATTCGTAGTACAAATCGCCTGGCTCGGTGTTGGAATGACCGATGCTCATTCGTGTTACCACAATGGGGAGTTTAACACTTAATTCTTTTCCACAGATTAGAACAATAATAAATAATAATCCGCCAAAATGTGCACAATTATTAATCGTGAAGGTCAATTGCTGAGATAGACGTGAGGCTATCGCTCTGGATGTGTCGGCGCATCGAAGCCGCCCCGGACGAGTGGCTTCGCGATGTGACGCCGCGCGACGGGAGGTACCTCGTACCAGCCGGGTTCGAGCGTTCGCGTGAGTGGTGTCCTGACTTTCGTCTCGGTGCTCGTCCCACAGTCACGGCAGCGATAGCCGGCGTTTGCCCCTGCCGAGGCCATCGACCGGCCGCAGTCGGGACAGTCGGGATTGATCCACTCTGTCCTCACCAGGTCGCGAACGGCGAACTTCTCCAGTTTGAGCGTTCCGTCGCTGACCTCCCCACAGACGGTAATCTCGTCGCCAACCCGAAGCGCACGCACCCGGTCGCGGAAGCGTTTGGTCGGCTCGAAGGCCGCACACTGTAGCACCTCATTTTTTCTTTCAAGGGCAATAAAGACGTGTCCACCCTCCCTCGTTTCGGGTGGACTGGCGACTGCCCCCGTGACCCGGTAGGCGCGACCGTCACGGAGGTCACCGATGGTTCCCGGTCGAATGTGAGCATCGGTACCCTGGTTCGTGCAGAACGTGTGCCGGCGCGCGACCGGTTCGCTTTCGATACGCCCTGCGACGGTTTCGACGGCGGCGGCGGTCTCACCGCGGATACCGTGGAGAATCGGGCAGGGAGTTCGTGGGACACAGACCGCGACGCCTTCCTCTCGGTCGACAGTGTCCCACACCTCCGGATAGCCCTCGTCTGCGACGGCGAAGACGGAGTCGGCGTCGACATCTCGCGCCGTTCCCCACCGCTCGCGCTCGCGGTACGAGATACACTCGTAGGTCCACTCCTCGAACGCCCGGAACGCACCGACGGCCGCCGTTGCGCCGACCAGTCCGCGTCCCATCCCGCGCTCGGCAGTCTGGAGACCGGCGCTGTCGAGGACGGTGCGCACCTCGTCGAGGTGGACGTACTCGCGGACACCACGGCGGGCCACGTCGGCGACCGCGGGGGCCACCGTTTCGGGTCGAGATGGACTGACAACCGCGCCGGGATTCGTCCGGGGGTCGTCGGTCTCCGCGCGGTCGAGTGCCTCGTCAGCGACTGCGAGTGCCTCGTCGGCGGGCAGGTCACAGTGGACGGCCAGTGCCGCGTTGCCCCGCGTCTTGTGTTCGACAGCGGGGTTGAGGCGGACGAGCAGTGTCCGGGCGACACGACCGCCGGCCTCGCGGATGCGCTCGGCCAGGCGTGTGGCGACGTAGGTCGTACACATCCCACGCTCGCGTGAGTCGGTGTCGTCGATGCCGATGACAGTCACTGTCCGGGCTAGCTTCGACGGTCACAAACCGTTTTCGGGGCCGCCGTCAGAAACCGTCGCCCAGGCAACACGAACCCGAAATCGCCGGACGCAAGCCGCACAGCCGCCACAACGCATAAATACGAGGAGCAGACTATGTATCGTTAGATAAGAGTATGTCCCGGTCTGCACTGGTCGGAAACGTCACCGCGATGCTGGAAGATGCAGGGTTCGTCGTTAGCGAGCGCTGCGCCATCCGACCCAAGAGTTTCGACGTTGCCGCCCGCCGGGGCGAGGATACGTTGCTGGTGAAGATTCTCGGAAATATCGACGCATTCGACGCCCGAACAGGTGCCGAGATGCGCCGTCTCGGAGAGTACCTGCGCGCGACGCCGGTCGTCATCGGGTTGCGAACGCGCGACGAGGAACTCAAACCCGGCGTGACGTACTTCCGACACGGCGTCCCGGTACTCTCGCCGGACACTGCGCTAGACCTGTTCGTCGAGGAGGTGCCGCCGCTCATCTACGCTGCTCCCGGCGGTCTCTACGTCAACATCGACAGCGACGTGCTGGCAGATGTCCGGCAAGACCGCGACTGGTCACTGGGTCGACTCGCACAGGAACTCGGTGTCTCCCGGCGTACCGTCTCGAAATACGAGGACGGCATGGACGCAAGCGTCGAAGTTGCGACCCAACTCGAAGAGTTGTTCGACGCACCACTGACCTCACCGGTCGAAGTCCTCGACGGTGCCGAGGCGGTACACGATGCCGAAGAGACGCCCGACGACCCCGATGTCGACCCCGACGACGAGCCAATCGTCGCGGTGTTGACCCGCGTCGGCTACGACGTGCATCCGACCGAGCGCGCACCGTTCAAGACCGTCAGCGAAGACGAGAGCGACCACGACCGGGTGCTCACTGGTCACTCGACGTTCACCAAGACGGCCGAAAAGCGCGCTCGCATCATGTCTTCGGTCGGAATCGTGACCCAAACCACGAGTGTCTACGTGGTCGACGAGGCGCCACGCGATGCCGTCGAGGGCACCGCACTCATCGAAGAAGAGGAAATGGAGGACATCGAAGACCGCATCGACCTCCGTGACCTCATCATGGAACGCGCCGACGAAGAAGGGGTCGCCTGACCCACCGAACGGCTCAGGCGTAGTGTTTGTCGAGATACGCGACGATGTCGTCAGACTCGGGCATCCCCTCGACGTCGTTGTCAGGGTCGACGAGAACCGGAACACCGGTCTGACCGCTGACCTGCTCGACTTCGGTGCGTTCGCCGTGGCTCCGGGGTACCATGTGTGACTCGTAGTCGAGGTCGAGTTCGTCGAGTTTCTGTTTCACCTTCGCACAGTACGGACAGCCTTCCAGTTCGTAGAGTTCCAGGTTGGACATTCTGTTCTGCTGTAGTTCACCGACCGAAAAAAGCGCGTCGGTGGTGTGCATCTGCGTCGTCAGAGGGCACCGGCCATGAGGCCGCTGGTACGCACGAAGAAGTAGAAGACGAACAGGCTGGCGAGCACCCACTGTCCGGCGTGAATCTCGCGGAACTCGCCCTGTGCGGCCTTCACGATGGGGTAGGCGATGATGCCCGCGGTGATGCCGTAGGAAATCGAGTAGGTAAAGGGCATTATGAACATCGTCAGGCCGGCCGGCACCGCGTGGCTGAGGTCGTCCCAGTCGATGTCGACGATGTTACGCAACATCAAGACGGCGACGACGACCAGCGCGATGTGTGAGGCATGCAGCGGGACTGCGGCCGCCAGCGGGACGAGTGCGAGCGAAGCCAGAAAGAGGAGTGCAACCACGAGCGCGGTCAGTCCCGTCCGACCGCCCTCCTCGACGCCAGCCGAGGACTCGATGTAGGTGGTCACCGTCGAGGTGCCGATGATACCGCCGACTGTCGTCCCGACGGCGTCGGCCATCAGTGGCCGGTCGATTTCCGGGAGGTTCCCATCGCCGTCGCGGAACCCAGCAATCTGTGAGACACC